>JABGTK010000020.1 GCA_018647265.1 Candidatus Neomarinimicrobiota bacterium
ACCAAATTAAATATAATCCCGATCCGAAGGCCCATTACTTTGCAATTGGTCTTCAAGGCGCCATTATACTGGGCGGTGTTTATTTCTGGAATTATTCTGATCGATGGACTGGAGAATTTGCAATCGAAAATGAAGGCATGTTTCGCAAGGATTCTTATAATGGTGGTGCTGATAAATTAGGCCATTTATATACTTGGGCATTGCTGACTCGCGCCCTGACTCATAATTATGAACGCCATGGCTTCTCCAGAAAATCGGCCGCATTTTGGGGATTTACAATCCCCGCTGTTAATGGTGTTTTTATTGAATTATTGGATGGGTATACAGATTATAATGCATCCACTGAAGATATATTATTCAATTTGATGGGTAGCGGATTGGGCGGATTTTTGTATTTACACCCCAAATTAGATGAAATGATTCATTTGGATTGGTCATATTTACCATCCAGCGATTTTAAGAAGAATGTTAAACGCGATTTTACAACCGATTATGCCGGTTCTGTTTTTACCTTAGAAGTGAATGCCAATGGGTTGCGGCAAATGATTGGAGTGGAGAGGCCATTGCCAACGGATTATTTACAAGTGGGGTTGAGTTATTATTCTCGGGGATACAGTGGCGAATCGGGAACCAATAAACAACGATTTATGGGTGTAACCTTAGGAATCAATTTCCAACAATTTTTTCGAAAGGGCAGTGCCGCGCGGACATTTGTTAAATATTATAAACTGCCTTATAGCTATGGTGGGTATTTTAAAGAATTAAATACAAATAAGATGTATATGATTTTTGGGGAGCAGGCTCATGATTACTAATAAAGATGGATTGTGCCACGGAATCAATTCAAACGTATAACAAAGATGCCCCCAAAAGGAGGCATCTTTCATCTGTGAGCCGGGTGAGACTCGAACTCACGGCCAATGGCTTAAAAGGCCACTGCTCTACCAACTGAGCTACCGGCTCTCCAAAAGGTTTGGAATCGCTTAAAAAAGCGGTGGAAAAATTAAGGTAATAATGCTGCGATTCACAGCGAAAAAGAACTAATCTATTGACCCCTCAATACATGTGGTATCAAAGCCACCGCGAGTATTGTAAATAGTCGTTATTCGGATTTTATTTGTGTCCAAAATAGTCCTCAGGTCTTCAAAAATTCGTTTGGTCGCACCCTCCTGAAAAATGCCTACATTGCGATAACTCACAAAATAATATTTAAGTGATTTCAATTCGATGCATTTATTACCCGTGGGATAATATTCAATTTTGACATAAGCTAAATCCGGGAGACCGCTGAAAGGACAGACAGCGCTGAATTCATCTGTTTCAGTTTTGATGTATTGGTTTGGGCTGTCGAATGGGAATGTTTCGAGAAAGCCAGAGTTAATCTGATCTTCTCCGTCAAATTCAAAATATTTTCCTTCTGGTTTAGCCATTTTCACCTCGATAAATACAACCTGTCGTACAAGTTTCTTTCACCTCAACAGCTGTAAGATAGGCCAAATTCGGTTTTAATCGATTCCAAATCCATTGGACCAAATTTTCGCTGGTTGGATTTTCAAGTCCTTCAATTTCATTAAGATAATGATGATCAAGTTGCTCATAAAGGGGATCAAAAGCATTTTTCACTTTAGAAAAATCTTCCACCCAACCGATAGAGGAATCCACGGGACCATCCAATGTGATTCGCACTTTAAAGGAATGACCATGGAGCCGCCGGCATTTATGGTCCTCGGGGACGTTGGGCAGCAAGTGCGCTGCTTCGAATGTGATATCTTTATAAATTTCCATTTTTGACCTTAACGTATACCCAAAAATTTATGTGTTTGAAGGCTAACTCTCCAATGGGGATATTGACGGCAATAGGATAATGTTTTGTCGGTATTTTTTTCATGATTTGGACCATCCATAGGTTGAAGGGAGAAATGATCAAAATCAAGATTTTCAAATTGTTCAGGATTACCATTGTGTTGTGGATAAACCAATTTAAGTTCGTTGCCTTGTTTCAAAATGAGTTCACTCCCGATTTTAGGACTGACACAGATCCAGTCAATGCCTTCCGGGGGGAGGATCGTCCCGTTGGTCTCGATAGCGATTTCAAATCCGAGTTTATGAAATGCGGCCACAAATTCTTTGTCCATTTGTAGTAAAGGTTCACCACCAGTGCAAACAACGTAGGGTTTTGATGATGATTCCATGGGCCATAATGCAAAAGCGTGATGGGCCAAATCTTTTGCCGTATCAAACTTCCCGCCGCCGACTCCATCGGTTCCCACAAAATCCGTATCACAAAAATTGCAGACTGCTTTCTTCCGATCTTTTTCAAGGCCAGTCCATAGATTGCATCCTGCGAACCGAAGAAATACGGCCGGCCTTCCGGAATGATACCCCTCACCCTGAATCGTGTAATACACTTCTTTAACTGAATACATATTAACTTGAATAAATTAGGGGATCAGTAAGTCCCGCTTCTTCAAATCCTTTAAGCCTAAGTTGGCAGGCATCACAATGACCGCATGAGGTGCCATTATCCATCGGATCATAACAAGAATGGGTAAGGCTGTAATCAACCCCTAATTCTATACCCATCTGAATTATCATAGCCTTGGTCAAATTAATTAATGGTGTATGAATAGTTAAGGATCCATTCCCTTCAACACCGGATTTGGTAGCTAGGTTTGCCATATTTTGGAATGATTTAATATATTCCGGGCGGCAGTCTGGATAACCACTGTAATCCAGAGCATTAACACCAATAAAAATATCATTCGCACCAATGACCTCTGCATAGGCTAACGAGAAAGAAAGAAAAATAGTATTTCGTGCCGGCACATAGGTTACAGGAATTTCATTTGATATAGCAGATTCATCCCTGTTTTTTGGTACGTCAATTTCATCAGTTAGAGCTGATCCGCCAAAAGCCCGAAGGTCAATATTGGATATAACATGATCTTTCACTCCGTGTGCTTGGGCAACTGCCCGGGCAGAATTCAATTCAAATTCATGGCGCTGGCCATAACGAAACGAAAGGGCATAAGGGGCAAAACTATTTTGCTTTGCCATGGCTAAGCATGTGGCAGAATCCAATCCACCTGATAATAATATGACTGCTTTTTTCATTTTTACGTCAAAAAGAGGCAAAGAAATTACGCAAAATTACTATTTTGAAACCAAATTCAGATTCACTTATTTTCTCAATACTATTCTTACCGTGGAGAGCAAATTACATTATGAAAAAATGGATATTATTACTGGGCCTTTTCATTGGCTGCCAAGAGAACAAAGAACCATTTGATGAGGAACTTCCAAAGTTTGAGTTGGATAAAATTGTTGTCCTTAAGGAAGGTGGCGATTTTGGTTCACCAATAACCTATTCTTTATCATTCACGGGAAATCTTATTAATCTTACCGATAATGTATTTAAATCGTTTAGACAACAAATGCTATTTACTGCAGCGAATGGTAACCAGATTAATGGTCAAATTTCCCTGCCAATGTTCAGATGGCTATGCCCATATGATACCTTATATTCTGGTGGTAAATCAGATAATTTTGAAGAAAGCTATATTGATTCTATTGTTTCATTTAAAGGGATCGACGATGGATTGATAATTGTCTATGGCGAAGGGAACGAGTGTGATAATTAGGGTTTTTGGGCCACCATCATAATTTCCACCAATGCATCCTTGGGGATACGCGCCACTTCGATCACAGCCCTCGCGGGCGGACTTTCACCAACATATTTCGCATATACAGCATTCATAGATTTATAATGATTTAGATTCGATAAGTAAACTTGCGTTTGCACTACATCGTCGAAATCAAAACCCGCTTCTAATAAAACAGCTTCCAAATTTTGCATGACGCGATGGGTTTGGATTTCAATCCCACCATCAACCAATTTTCCCGATTTAGGATCGAGGGCAATTTGACCCGCTAAGTATAAAGAATTATTTACCTGAATTGCTTGAGAATAAGGTCCAATGGCATTAGGCGCACTACCAGTTGAAATCACCTGCTTTTTTGGGGCTGATTCACATCCTATCATTGCAAGGATACAGATGATGGCAATGAGACGCATCATACATCCACACCATTCTTCAGAATATCTTCCATTGCATCTGAGAATCGATCAATCTCTTCGATTGTCGTATACACATGAGGTGTCACACGACATCCGCTGAATTCCTTATGGTTAATCGCCACTACAAATATGCGATATTTTTTCCATAAATGTTTGGCTACATCAGAAGTTTCTATCCCTTCAATTTGAACAGTGGCAATGGCACAACCTTTTCCAGGTTTTAGACTGGTATGCAGCTTGATTCGATCGTGTTTTAAAAGGCGTTTAGCCCAACGATCCCTGAGATAGTTTAATCGCTCTTCTTTATTTTTACTGCCAATTCCTTGATGAAAAGTAAGTGCATCTCCAATGGCTAAATAGTTAGCAGCAGGATGCGTTCCAATCTCTTCAAATTTCCGAATATCATCTTTCCCACATTTATTGGATGCTTGGAGAGGCCAGAGTCCAGCAACCTTTTCTTTTCGGACATATAACATGCCTGTCCCGTGAGGCGCACATAACCATTTGTGAAGACTGGTGGCATAATAATCACAATCCAGATCATTAATATCAAAATCAAAATGGGCGAATGTATGGGCGCCATCCACAATAACCGGAATGTCATACTTGCGTGCCATAGTTACTACTTTTTTCACCGGCAGGATTTGCCCAGTTAGGTTAATCATGTGGCACATGAGAATCATTTTTGTTTTGGGTGTAATATTTTTTTCAAACAATCGGACAATTTCGTTATCATTATCAGCCGGTACAGGAATCTTAAATTGTTTCATTACAATCCCGTCGCGGCATTCCCGTTGCTTAAATGTATTAATCATGCGGCCATAATCTTGTGTGGTGGTTAGAACTTCATCACCGGATTTCAAGTCAATTCCGTTCTGGCATATTTGAAGTCCTTCCGATGCATTCCGTGTAAGTGCGATTTCCTCAGGGTCACATTTAAAGGCTCTAGCAAGCCGTCGCCGAACCGGTTCACGCTGGGGCTCTAATATGCGCCACATCGAATAAGCAGGTGATGTATTTGAAAAATCCAGATGTCGTTTCATGGCATTCTGGACCACAGTAGGTGAAGGACTAACGCCACCATTATTTAGATTAATCATACTACGATCGGCGGTGTATCCCTGTTGTATCTCGCGCCAGTAGGATTCATCCCTGGCAATGGATTTTGAGTCACCCGTTGCACTCTTAATCTTGGAAATAGCTTTGGCCATTAGGGCAGGATTTGTCATCATTACTGAAGCAACAGCAGTTGGTTTTGCGATTGCGCCTAAAAATTGGCGGCGATCTAATTTGTTCATGATCCCTCCTTCATAAGGATATGGTATTAACAAGGGGGTAAGTTTAACGCTGGTTTGTTTAAATTGCAAATTGGGGACGGTTTAAATAAAAAGTGCCCGCGGGAGGATTATCCTGCACCTTTACGGGGTGGGGAACCCTCGATCAAGTGATTATGACTTGGCCTACTTCCGATGAGAATTGTGACCCTGGAAGGACTCGAACCTTCAACCAATAGCTTAAGAGGCTACTGCTCTACCAATTGAGCTACAGGGCCAAGGAGTTTACCTATCAGGGAGCTTCATGGGCAAAAAATTGAGTGCGAAATTATGTTAATTATTGAGGGTGAACAAAATAAAATTAATTACTTAAAGTTATACTTTAAGTCTTGCAAAAAAGGTGCAAAAAACAAAGAATCGCTATTGCTTCCAATTTTTCCATGCCATTATATTTGGGGGCCTCTTTGGCAGGATTCATGTATGAATTCAGACAAAAGAGGTTGGCAAGTAGAAAAAGTGATAGGGTTCTGGGTTGGCGTTCAGAGCCTTAATTTTGGAGATAGCCGTAGCATTTTCATTAAGCATGAAGATCTGCGGCATTTCCTTTTTTGGGAGTAAATTCCCAATGATTTTTGAAAATGGGGGCGATCGGTTTCGACGGGATATGCGTTACGATAGATGGCATGTCGAGGTCCAGGAATCTCGTTAATCACCTGGAAAAACCATAAATGCCGATTACGGCTACATGGCCGCTGCTTAATTAATTAAGCTGGCCCGTCCAGGATTTGGTGCGCCTATGGCCAGATCTAAGGACGTCAATTTCATAGGCTGGTTCTGATTGTTGTCTGTGATATCAGAATAAGACATTAACAGACTTTGCCCAATATGGTTGTGTCAGCGGAACAGTATTGGGTAAGCTTAATCCGATTGACTAAACATGTAGATGTTTATCGAGATTCTATTTCGGACGGGAGTTCGATTCTCCCCGCCTCCACTTCATTTAAGCGAACATGTTCGCTTTTATTCCGTTCCGGCGGGTAAACCCGCCATCCACAAAGTTTTTTGATGGGTGTGGAGCAATTTCAAAATAATGAATATAGTTCTTTATATATTGAAAAGTAAAGCGTCGTCAATGCGCTATATTGGTATCACTAATAATTTACAAAATCGAATTAAACGACATCGTATAAATCAATCCGTCCTGAAAAGAATGCTTGGTGAATTTGAATTAATCTATACGGAAGATTACTCGGATTATAAGTCCGCTCGTAAAAGAGAAAAATATTTTAAAAGCGGTGTAGGTAGAGAATGGATGAATAAAAATCTTTAAGTTCGATTTTTATCCGCCGAAGGCGGGCTCCCAACCAGCCATCGGCTGGTAAGCCTCCACTCTGTATTTTTGAAAATCCAAAAATACATCGTTCCGGCGGGTAAACCCGCCCATATTTTATAATCTATTAAAAATTGTTTCTACACCGTTTATGATAAATTGAACGGCAATGACCATGAGGATTAGTCCCATGATTCGCTGGATTACTCTCATTCCTGTCAGGCCGATCTTTTTACCCAATCCATCTCCGGCTCTTAAAATATAATAGAAAACCGTCATGGTGACTAATACAGCCAAAAGCAAGGTGCCGATACTATAGTCAGAAGGTGTCTGCCCGGATAAAAGCATCACACCTGTAATGGCTCCCGGCCCTGTGATTAGGGGAACACCGATAGGGCTAATGGCTATTTCATCCGATTCCTTAAATTCTTCACGCTCAGATTCGGTAGTTCTGGTTCGTCCTACCTTTGCCTCAAGCATCCGCAGTCCACTTCTAAAAAATAAAATACCACCCATGATTTGAAACGCTTCTACAGTAATACCATATAATTTGAAAATGATGGATCCCAAAAAAGTAAATACAACTAATGTAACAGTTCCTGTCATGATGCCTTTTTTTGCTATTCGAATTCGATCTTTTTTAGAAAAACGATCAGTCATGACGACAAAAATCGGTGTAATGCCCAGTGGATTTACTAATGTAAACAAGGTGGAAAGGCATAAGAGCAAGAATTGAAGTTCGGTGTCTAAGAGAATGTTCATTTACATTCTTTCTGGAGCCGATAACCCCAATAGATCTAAGCCATTTGCTATCACAGTTCTTGTGGCACTAACCAATGCAATTCTTGCACTAGACAATGCGATATCATCTGTAATGACACGACATTCTGAATAAAATTTATGAAACCGATTAGCTGTATCATGCAAATAAATTGAAATGGTTTGTGGTTCTAGAGATTGAAGTGCATTTTCAACGATTGCAGGAAATTTCTCCAGTCTTTTTAATAGTCTGACTTCAACAGGGTTATTCAATAATTTCGGATCATATTCCGATTGGATTGAAAAACCCATTGCATCCCCATGTTTTATGATATTACAAATTCGAGCATGAGCATATTGCAAATAAAATACGGGGTTTTTTTCAGACTGGTCTGCAGCCAAATCTAGATCAAAGTTTAAATGGGAATTCATACCACGCATTATAAAAAAGAATCTTACCACATCAGCGCCCACTTCGTCTACCAATTCATTCATGGTAACAAAATTGGCTTTTCTAGTCGACATTTTAACTTTTTCACCACCACGCAGCAAGGTTACAAATTGATATAATAGAACACGTATATGATCAGTCTTTAATCCGAGTGCTTCCAGAGCTAATAAAACATCAGGGTATGTATCTGCATGATCAGCGCCAAAAACATCAATTATCAAGTCAAAGCCACGATTGATCTTATCTCGATGATAAGCAGTGTCCGGAACGCGATATGTAGGCTCACCAGTACTTTTAATATAGACTCGATCCTGCTCCTTACCCAATGCTGTGGATCGAAACCAAGTGGCTCCATCTTTTTCATAAATGAGGTCTTTGGTTTTTAATTCCTCAAGAAATCGGTCGATTTCACCATTTTCATAAAATGTTTTTTCATTGGTGAATTGATCAAAATGAATTCCAAGCATTAACAGACTTTTTTCAATGTCGGCAAAAATAGCCTTTTCCGCCTGGGCCTTGAAGCGGCCATCCTTCGAAAGAAGTTTGTTCCCAAATTCATCTATAACTGTTTGCGCTATATCCTTTATATAATTGCCTTCGTATCCATCTTCCGGGAATTCAGAATTTTTTCCTAAGATCTCAAAATACCGCGCTTCAACCGATTGTCCCAGTATCCTCATTTGTCGACCCGCATCATTAAAATAATATTCACGGGTCACGTCATAGCCATTCCATTCTAGGATATTTGAAATAGTATCCCCAAGGACAGCATTACGGCCATGACCCACTGTAAGCGGTCCTGTAGGGTTTGCGCTTACAAACTCAACATTGGCTTTTTTGCCCTCACCCGTTCGACCTCGACCAAAATTATTATTGGATAAAATTTTGGATAATACTTGGTGGTAATAATTAATCCCAATCTTAAAATTGAGAAATCCTGGAGGTGTAACAGAAACTTCTTCTATTAATCCATCAGGAAGATTTAATCCATTTTTAATATCATTGGCAATTTGTATCGGATTTTTTTGCGCATCTTTGGCGAGTGTTAATGCAACATTGGTAGAAAGGTCTCCAAAATCCGGATTGTTTGGGGGAGATAGTTTGATGTCCCGCTCCGGCAAACCAAGAGCGGTAAGAGAATCAGTCAGCGCTTGGATTAGCTGTGATAAAATCGTCATCGTTGTATTCAATTATTGGGGCATCAGCCCACAGTTTTTCAATATTATAATAATTTCGTTCAGTTGTGCGAAATATGTGTACAATCACATCAATGTAATCAAGCAATACCCAATTCAATTGTTGATAGCCTTCAATTCGAATTGGTTTATGATCAGTGTTTCTCCGAATAGAGTCGGAAATTGCTTTAACCTGGACATCCGTATCAGCAGAACAAATGACAAAATGGTCGGTAATGCTTGTGAGATCCTTTACCTCAATACTCAGGACATGGTCCGCTTTTTTATCTAAGGAGAGTTGCGCAATTTGTGCCGCCAAATCACTTGAAGTGATAGGGGGAGAAGAAGAAGAATTAGTCAAAATAAATAAATTAGTTTTTTAAATAAGATTGAATCGAAGTGATCGAAGAATAATCTTTTCCAATAATCAAAGTCAGGTCTACATCAAGGTTCGGATCGGCAGAAGTGATGACCTGAGCAGGATTTTCAATATCAAACCCTAGTGCTGCGGCCACTTGTTTCAATCCCTCAATATTTTCATTTCGTTGGATTAGGATAGTTTGCTCATATTCAAAATGATCAGCATTTTCAGAACGGACAACATCCACTCGATTCTTCCTTAATAATTCAGAAAATTTTGCAGCCAAACCCGGTTCCCCGCAACCATTTAATATTTCAATTTCAATATCCAAAACGGGGTTAGCATCATAAACATCTACGGCCAATTTTGGAGTATTAGGCATGGATGGGAATTTTACTTCAATAGGTACACCGCTTTGCGTTTGTCGTCCTGAAAAAGAAAAAATGAAGGCAACTAACAAAAGGGATAGGATTGCAATTCCGGAATTAACAAGTCCCATACGTTGTGCCTTTCCCCGGGATTTTTTACGGGGAGTGGAAAATAATTTGAATGATTTACGACGTTTTAACTTGGTCACTAGCGTGTATGATATAAGCTAGAGTAGGGTCTGGCATAGCCATACCGGGGATAATTATTCATGCTAAATTTCACAAAAAGATTTTCAGTTGGTTGATAATCGAGGCTGGCGCCATAATATAGTTGAGAACCGCCCAACCCATTTTTAGCATATGGGTTGATCCCGCCAAGGGGGGAGGCTAGACTAAATTGAGTAGAAAGCTTAAGGTTGTCCCTTACCATATAATTCATTTGATTTGTATAAGCACCTACTGTCATGGATTGGCCACCCATGTTCGACATACTCATTCCAAAGCTGTGATACATGGAAAAACGATTTATATCCAGGAGGGATAATCCCTGGGCATGTGAGAGCCCTTGGCTATTCACAGGAATACCTGGTGACGGCAAGTCTGAACGAAATTGTCCAAATGCTAATGCCGAAAAAATAGCAAGTGTTGTTATTTTTTTAATTAAGGGCTTCATAAGTACATATAAAATACAAAGAAATGATAGTATTTGTTCCAGCCATTTTTTAATTAATTGCGACCTTTGATAATTCCCCCACCGAGGCATTCATCGCCTAGATAAAAAACAATGGATTGTCCAGGTGTAATGGCGAATTGTGGTTGATCAAACTTTACGGAGAATGAATCAGAGGTAAGTTCGGTAATCTCACATTTTTGGTCACTTTGGCGATAACGAATTTTTGCGTACAATCCTTCAAAATCATCTGGTGGCGTGGCGCCGGTCCAATGGATTTGATCAGCTGATAAATGTTGATGAAAAAGAGCAGGATGATCATGACCTTGGGCCACGATCAGCGTATTTTGATCCAGATCTTTTTCAGCCACGAACCAGGGCGCTTCTTTTTCACCATAGCCGCCGCCGATTCCTAATCCCTTACGCTGACCCATAGTATAATACATAAGGCCATCATGCTCTCCACAAACTTGGCCATTAATTGTTTTCATTTTCCCCGGTTTAGTAGGAATATATTTTTTAAGAAAATCTTTAAAGAATTTTTGTTCACCAATAAAACATACACCAGTACTGTCTTTTTTGGCATGATTAATCAATCCTGAATCTTGCGCTAATTTTCTCACATTTATTTTTTCAATTTCACCAATGGGGAACATACTTTTTGAAAGAGCTTTCTGCCCGAGTAAATAAAGAAAATAACTTTGATCTTTTCCTGGATCGAGACCTTTCAATAATTTGAATTGACCATTTGATTCATCAATCCTGGCATAATGCCCTGTGGCTATTTTGTCCGCGCCCAATTCAATTGAGTAATCTAAAAAGGCTTTAAATTTCACTTCCCGGTTACAAAGGACATCAGGGTTGGGTGTACGTCCTTTGGCATATTCATCTATAAAATATTGGAAGACACCGTCCCAATATTCTTTGGCGAAATTAACACTACGAAGTGGCAAATTTAAATGATCGCAAACGGCAAGTGCATCCTTATAATCTTCTTCCGCAGTACAATTTTCATCATCATTGCCTTCCCAGTTTTTCATGAATACACATTCTACATCGTAGCCTTGTTGTTGAAGAAGCAGTGCAGTAACGGAGCTATCTACACCGCCGCTAATGCCCACAATGATAGGTTTACCCATGGGTGATTGAATCAAGCACCTGGGCTAGCCCAAGCACCTCTTCTTCTGTATTTCCTCGGCCAAGACTAATGCGGAGGGTGGATATATTTTGATTATCTGGAATTCCCATTGCTTTCAATACTTCCGATGGTTTCACGGATCCAGCACCACAGGCGGAACCGCTAGAAACTTCAATCCCTTTTCGGTCCAATTTTGCCAAAAGGATATCGCTTTTTTCACCGGGGAATGAAACGCTGATTACGCCGGGGATATGATGTTTGGGACAACCATTAATTTTAACGTGGGGGCATACAATTTTAAGGTTCTTTAATAATACTGCTTCTAATTCCTCTAAATGATGCATCCGCTTTGACAAATTCTTTGAGGCTAGCCGTACAGCTTCGCCAAGCCCGGCTATACCTGGGACATTCTCAGTACCTGCCCGGAGATTACTTTCTTGTCCTCCGCCTATGATGAGTGAATTGAGTTGGGCGCTTTTTCTTTTATACAAAAAGCCCACACCCTTAGGACCATAAAATTTATGAGCGGAAAAACTCAAGTAATCAGCTTCAATTTCTTTTACGGATAAGGGTATTTTACCCAAAGCCTGAACTGTGTCCGAATGAAAAGGGATTCCAGCAGAATGGGCAGTTTCTAATAGAGTCTTGATGGGTTGTATTGAACCAACTTCATTATTTACCATCATGATAGAAATCAAACCGGTATTCGGTTGAATGGCATTCTGGAGGTTTTCGTTATTCACTCGCCCGTGGCCGTTTACAGGAAGGACGGAATAGGTGATTCCATATGGGGCGAGTTTTTGAAGCACTTTTAATACGGCAGGATGTTCAACTGCAGAAGTAATTACATGTTTTTTATCTGATTGCGTTAGGGACCACATTACCAGATTATTACCTTCGGTTCCGCTACCGGTAAAAATAATTTCAGAAGCGTTTGCCCCTATGGCAGAAGCAATTTGTCTACGAGCATCCTCAATTATAGATTTGGATTTTCTACCAGAAGAATGTGTACTGGATGGATTTCCGTAATGGGTGCTGGAAACTTCATTCATTTTTTTCAATACATCGGGATGAATGGGCGTTGTTGCACTATGGTCGAAATATGGCATGATACTTTATTTTTAAGAAAGAGAAATTAAGGGGAAAGGGTCAGACCTTAAAGGTCGTTTCGAATCGAAGCATAGCGTACAGTATTTTGTAAATTCGTATAAAAAGGTGGTTGTCGTTTTTCCAATAAATCAATGGTAGCTGACTTGTTGTAATCGAATCTAACAACATCCCAACTGTATGAATCTCCAACAGTAAGAAAAGCTACAGCTCCACGTGGGTCTTCATCAAATGGCAATCCGGTGGCACCTTGGCAAAGAATCGTCAAATTTTCTTTTGTTTCATTGCGTGGTGTATGAACATGGCCATGAACAAATACATATTTTTCAATTTGCGGATGGGCCTTGGCCACATGATTGCGCCAGGCTAAGGCTTCATCCATGGAAGGCGGCATGTCATCTCGTTGATACCAAGCATGGGTGAATTCAACCAAAGTGTTTCCAATCATTTCACGATGGGCAATATGCATAGCTGAACAAAATTCAACCCCCGCCGTACCCAATTCATTTGCTGTCCATTCCTCATTCGCCACAATGGCTTGGCAAATAGGATCATCCGGGGACATTCCTTCAAGGTTTGGCCTTTCTTGAGTCCAGAGTTTTTCCAGTAAATACCTATCGTGATTTCCACGGATAAAAATACAGTCAGGGATAGATTGTAAAGTTTCTAATGTCTCCGTTGGATCGGGCCCGAGGGCAAAACAATCCCCAAGACACATGATTTGGTCAATATTATCCCGATCATTAATGATAGAGACAGCCGTTTTCAACGATTCTATATTAGAATGAATATCGGTGATTATTGCAAAGGTTTTCGAGCCCATAGTCTCTGAATATACATGGCCTTTTCTAAAGAGGTCAAGCCTTTAACCATCGGAAATAAGAACTATTATATCGTCCAAACATCAGGCCAAAACTGCCTTGTGCCATAATAAGAATGGCCAGTAAAATCTGCCTGTAATAAATTAAGTTATTTGATTCTAATAAACCGCTTTTAAGAAAAGAATCCTTCAAAACATGAATTCCAATAGACCAAAGATTTATGGTATTGGCAACCCCTTGATCGATGTTGTTATATCTGCAAAAGACGATGATATTAATGCACTTGGCCTTGATAAGGGCGTAATGCATCTCGTAGATGAAGATCGTCAAAAAGAGATACTTGATTATTTTAAAGATAGTTCGGTCATTTACCACCCTGGCGGTTCTGCCCCCAATACTCTTTTAGCTTGTGCTGGATTGGGTGTATCGGCCCTAATTGCTGGAAAGATTGGCAAAGATCATTTTGGAGATGTTTATACTCAACAAGCAAAGGAGTTTGGTGTTATATCCGGATTGGTTAAAGGGAATGGTTCAACGGGATCCAGTATCATTTTAGTAACACCCGATGGTGAAAGAACAATGAATACCCATTTAGGCATGTGTCGTGAATTTTCTGAAGATGACATAGATGGCAATCAATTGGCTTATGCAAAATTCTTTTATTTCACAGGATATATGTGGGACACAGAATCCCAAAAGTCAGCCATTATTTCGGCAATTTCAATTGCAAAGAAAAATGATATAAAAATCGTATTTGATGTGGCCGACCCCTTCGCTGTTAATCGTAATAAGGATGAATTTCTAACTATGATTCAAAATGATGTAGATCTAGTATTTGCAAATCAATCTGAACTGGCCATTTTATTTGAAACTGATGATTATAAAAAATCAGCCGATTTATTAGGGGAAATTGTCCAAATGGCGGGAATAAAATTAGGGAAAAAAGGATCGTTGGTAATAAACAATGGGGAACAATCTATTTCACCTCCAAGACCTATAACAGCAGTTGATTCTACTGGTGCCGGAGATATGTATGCTGCCGGTTTCTTAACAGCCTTATCCAATGGTTGCGACAGCTTTCGCGCGGGTGAAATAGGTGGTTATTTGGCAGAAGAGATTATTCAAGGACCGGGTGCACAATTTGAGATTAACAAAATGAAAGAATTTAAAACCACTCTATTTTAACTATTATTTTACCATCATAATTTTCCCTCTGCTCTTAGCCCTTGAAAAGAGGAAGGAAATCCTATAAATTCTTAAGATATTTTTGACAAAAATTATAGAGGAATCCATGTTTAAAAAGCATACAAAACAATTATTTTACACCGGACTCATTTCCTTAATCGTTTGGGGATGTGGAAGTTCCGCAGAGTATACCACCGCAAAAATGGCAATTGACAGAGAAGACTGGACTAAAGCAGAAGAATTTTTAATTAAAGCATTAGAAGTCGAACCTGAAAATCCTGAAGTATTAATTCAGCTTGGTTACCATGTTCATGCAAAAAAAGGCGAATGGGTTAAAATGAATGAAATGTTTGATCGAGCGATTGCAATAGACCCTGAGAAAAAGATTCTTAAAGTTAGTCGCCCAGTAAAAGAAATGGTTAAAAATTATAGAGGAATGTTTTGGGCGAATAATTATAATGATGCTGTTCGGAAGTTTAATGAATATAAAGGATCTAAAGATAAAGCAGTATTAGCGGAAGCAATAAACATGTTTGAAGCAACTACGACCATAGATCCTTCTGAAGGTCAAACATTCTCGATTCTTGCCACATCCTATTATGAAGCAGGAAATTCTGAAAAAGCAATTGAATATGCTAGTAAAGCGGCTGAAATGATGCCCGACGACTTTCAGGCAAATTTTGCAGTAGGACAAATTCTCTCTGTAACTGGGGATAAAGAAGCTGCATTATCCTACATTAAAAAGGCGACGGAATTAGACCCGTCCAGCACTCATGCTATTCGCCAATTGGCAACCATCTATTATGAATTGGATCAGAAAGAAAAATCGGTTGAAACCTTTGAGGCTGCCATTAAAACAGAAACAGATAAAATGTTAAAATCCGATCTGTACTTTAACCTTGGTGTTTTAAATATGCAGTTGAATAATTTTCAGGAAGCTGAAGACGCTTTTCTGTCAGCATTTGATTTGAACCCTGAAGATACAGAAGCATTGGTTGGTATGGCACAGACTTTTGAAAATGCCGAAAAATGGCGTCGGGCCTCAAAATTTTACCGTGAATTAATTACCCTTGATCCAGAAAATGCTGAACATTATAAAGGAATGGCGCGAGTGTTAATTAAACAAGGCGATCCGGATGGTGCTACCCGTTATTATAATAAAGCAAAAAAATTAGGTGGATAATTACCACTCGTAATTTAAATTTTTGATTGTAAAGCCCCCCAGAAATGAGGGGCTTTTTTTATCCAGTTTTCTGTCGTTTATTCAAATATTTGTTGAGAGCCTTATCCAAAGGCTGATCCGTAAATAACGGTACATAATCGATTTTTTGATTACGGCATCCCAGTTGGTATTTCCGTTGGAATGATTTAATTAAACTCTGGTAATCCGATCGAATATGCCAAGGCTCAGTGGTGATTGTTTCACCTGTTTCGAGATCTCGAAATTTTGTTCGGTTGCCAAACTGAAAATCATGTTCCTGACGATCCAACAAATGGAATACAATCATTTCTTGTTTATTATGACGAAAATGATTCAGTCCCATGAGCACCTGTTCAGGCTCATCCATTAGGTCAGAAATTAAAATAACCAGTCCACGTTTTTTGATGCGTTCTGCCATTTGATCTAAGGTGGGGCGAATTTTTGTATCATTCCCCGATTGAATATTATCAAGGGCACCCATAATAATATTGGCATGAGAGGCAGCAGCCCTTGGCGGAATGAACTTATTGATTTTTTCATCGAATAAGACAAGGCCCATTCCGTCTCTTTGATTCAGCATTAAGTGGGTCAGGGCGGCTGATAAGTAACTGGCATATTCCAGTTTTGTAACTGTGCCGCTAGTATAAGTCATGGATTGACTGGTGTCGAGCAAAATGTAGGATCGTAGATTCGTTTCTTCTTCATAGCGTTTCACATAGTACCGATCCGTTTTGCCATACAATTTCCAGTCGATGTGCCGAATTTCATCGCCGTGCCCATAAGCCCTGTGTTCAGCAAATTCTACACTGAATCCGTGATATGGACTTTTGTGTTGGCCAATTAAATAACCTTCAACAACAAGCCGAGCCCGGAGGGCCATGTTATCCAATTTAGCCACCATTTTCGGGTCGAGGTATTTTCGTTTATCGATCATTTGATTGTAGAGTTAAAGTGTTCGGGTGTTAGGGTTTTCAATTGACAATATCTTTACGGTAACACAATAAAATTTTAGCTCGCTAATAATTTTAATATAATATCATCCACACTCAAGCCTTCCGCTTCTGCATTAAAGTTGGTCAGGACCCGATGACGTAGGATAGGCAATGCAAGTGCTTTTACATCATCAATATCAGCAGTGGGGCGGCCGTCAAGAATAGCTCTTGTCTTGGCACCCAGAATCAAATATTGTGAAGCCCTTGGACCGGCGCCCCAATCAATCCATTCATTTATAAAATCAGGTGAACCATCACCGGGACGTGTAGAACTAACAAGGTCCACGGCATATTCTATGACATTTTCTGCCACGGGTACACGCCGGACTAATCCCTGAAATTCTAGGATCTCATCCCGAGAGATTACTTTATTTAAATTGGTATCGCTGCCAGCTGTAGTGGTTTGAACAATGGCTACTTCATCTTCGCGGGTTGGGTAGTCAATTAAAATATTAAACATGAAGCGATCTAATTGAGCTTCGGGAAGAGGGTAGGTGCCCTCCTGCTCAATGGGGTTTTGAGTGGCTAATACGAAAAAGGGTTCCTCTATATCATAGGTATTTCCGGCCGCGGTAACTTTATGTTCCTGCATGGCCTCCAACAATGCCGCTTGTGTTTTCGGTGGTGTACGATTTATCTCATCCGCCAGGATAATATTGCCAAAGATTGGTCCTTTAAAAAATCGAAATCCACGTTTGCCCGTTGCTTGGTCTTCTTCAATCACTTCTGTACCGGTAATATCACTTGGCATTAGATCGGGTGTAAACTGAATTCGGCTAAAATTTAAATCGAGCAATTCAGCCATAGATTTGATCATAAGTGTCTTGGCTAATCCGGGGACACCGACGATGAGTGTATGTCCTTTGCATAAAAGCGCAATCAGAATATGATCTAAGACATCCTTTTGTCCGATGATGGATTTGCCAATCTCGTTAAAGAAACGGCTTTTCATATCGGCTAATTTTTCTAATAATTGTAAATCAGTTTGGTTTTCCATCAGAATCCTTGAATAAATATTTGGAGGAATAAAATGAGGCGAAAAATTACAGTTTGCCTCTCGATGAAACAATGAGAATGTCTTGTGAGACTAATTGTGCTGATGGAAATTCCCAGCCATGTCCGAGACGAAAAATATCACACAACAATCTTATCTAGAACTGGACGCTGATAAGTTTAGTTCCATCTTGGCTGAATTGGGGGAATCACAATTTCGTTCTCAGCAAATTGACAATTGGTTATATGAACATAATGTAGCCGCTTGGGATGAAATGGAAAATATTCCCCAATCTTTACGAGATGAACTCAAAAAAAGATTACCACTCCATCCATTGGAGATTGATCAAATTATTGGTTCTGATCCCAAACAAACTCAAAAATTTTTATTTAAAATGCAAAGTGGTAACCGCATTGAATCTGTTCTCATGCATGAAAAGAATCGAACGACGGTTTGTATTTCCAGCCAAGTAGGTTGTGCCGTGGATTGTAAATTTTGTGCTACTGCTTCCATGGGATTCATTCAAAACTTAAGTACTGGAGAGATTGTGGATCAGGTCATTCATCTACAAAGTTTCTCAGAAAATCCCATTACAAATGTGGTTTTTATGGGGATGGGTGAGCCATTTTTAAATTATAGTCGTGTAATTGAAGCAGCAAAAATTCTAAATGAAAAAATGGGATTTGGTGCCCGACGAATTACTATTTCAACGGCGGGTATTATATCTAAAATTCGTCAAATGGCTGATGAGAATCATCAATTTAAGTTAGCCATCAGTCTGAATGCATCTAATGAAAAAAGCAGGATCAAGATCATGCCTATAACGAAGACTAATTCTTTAGCTTCCTTAATTGAATCTGCTCGATATTATTATCAAAAGACGCGTCGTTTTATCACATTTGAATATGTACTTCTTCGCGGAATAAATGATTCCCCGGAGGATGGAATCCGTCTTATTGAAATGCTCCAATCATTGCCTTGTAAAGTAAATGTGATTCCCTATAATGAAATTGGCGGTGTTTATACTCGGCCAGAAGAAAGTGTAATTCAT
>JABGTK010000021.1 GCA_018647265.1 Candidatus Neomarinimicrobiota bacterium
CCATATTTATCCTGGATACCAGCCAATTTTTCGGCCACCATATCGAATGCCTCCGCCCAGGAAACTTGCTCCCATCCTGAAGTTGTTTTTTTCATTGGAAATTTCAATCGATCCGGGTCCTCATGGAGGTCCTTATAAGCCAGCGCTTTTGGACAGATGTGCCCTCGGCTTAAAGGATCTTTTTCATCCCCGGTAATTGTTTTTATTTGGCCAATATCGGTTGTGATAACCAACCCGCACATGGCTTCACACAAGTTGCAGGTTCTATAATGTGTCTGAATATCCTTCATTATTTATGGGGAATTTTACTCATTGCGCGTTCAGTAATGGCAGTAATAGTTAAAGATGGATTTACACCGGGATTGGCAGAAATCATGGAGCCGTCGCAAACAAACATATTCTCATATCCGAAGATGCGGTTATTCTTATCGATAACACCCTCATTAATATTTTCACCCATACAAGCACCTCCAAGGATATGGGCTGTTGTAGGGATTCCGAATAGTGCTTCATTATTGGGCATCATAGCTTTGCCATTCACCTTTTTAGCATATTTTTCAATCAACTCATCTGCTTCATTAATGAAGGGCGTGGGCTTTTTTCCATCTTCAATTCCACTACGCATCCATGAACCAAAACGGCCTTTTTTTAATTGAAGTGTACTATCCAATGTCTGCATAAATAGCATCACCTGTGTTCGCTGAGCCCAATCATCGACAATCAAAACTTTTAAATTTTGAATAGGGTGCCGAATGAAATCCCAAATTATTTTCGTCAACCGGATTATTAAATTATTACCACTAACCCGGGGCAGCATAATCAGCCTCCAAATCCCCGAGCCTTTAGAATAGCGCACCGGTTCAACATGGGTATGATCCCCTGTATGGAGGATAGAACCGATTGCAATTCCTTTAGAATAATCAGTCGTTTTATCCAACGCCGTTACGGGCATTAGGGCCTCCGAATTGGTGCGCACCATGGAACCAACCTTTTGTGAAAGTTTTGGCAGGGATGACCTCATAAGTGACAAAAGCAATTTGACAGTCCCCAACACACCACCGGAAAAAACAACTCCTCCAGCTTTAACCGATCCCGATTTCTTAAACATCATTCCAGTGGAAGATTGCCATGAAACTGTATATCCCCGTTCTCCTTTTTCACCGAATGGTCTCACATCCGTCACCTTGGATTCAGCCTGGATTTTGGCACCATGTTGTTGGGCCAAATATAAATAATTCTTATCAAGTGTGTTTTTAGAGTCATAACGGCAGCCCACCATACAACCGCCACAATAGATACATCCTGTGCGGTCAGGGCCTTTCCCATCGAAGTAGGGATCTGGAACGGTTTCGCCCGGCTGGCCAAAATAAACAGATACATTGGTTGGATGAAATTGGTCTTCCTTCCCTAAATCCTTCGCTAATTCTTTTAGTGCTTGGTCGCCGGGTTCCATCCGGGGATTATGATTGGCACCTAACATTTTTAATGCCAATGTGTAATACTCTTTTAATTCGGTTTCCCAATCAGACAGTCTCCCCCAACTGCCGCTATTATAAAATGATTGTTTTGGGACCGGTAATGTATTGGCATAAACCAAAGAACCACCACCCACTCCCACACCGGCAAGGATACCCACGTGACGATAATAAGTCAGTTGAAAAAAACCGAATAAACGCAGGATGGGTGCCCACATCCATTTTCTTAAATTCCAGATAGTTTTGGGAAAGTCTGAGGCACGCCACCATTTCCCCTTTTCTATGACCAATACCTTATACCCCTTTTCTGAAAGTCGAAGGGCAGAAACAGAACCACCAAATCCGGAACCGATTATGATATAGTCATAATCAATACTCATGGTGTAACTAATTTAAATGTGCCTGTAGGATTGTCAAACAACCTAAAAAACTGTACTAAATCCATTATGCTCCCATCAACTTCTAAATCATCTGAAAATAGGGTTTCTTTGATACTCACCTGCTTCATAATCATTTGTAAAAATAATTCATGAGTAATCTTGAGTGTCGCATTCTCTCTTGAGGTTGGACTGTATTGGCGATGATGGAATACAGCATTTTCTATGGTGAGTGTATAGCTTTCATTGGTATCTGAAAAAATGACATTAACTATCAAATTTTTTCCTTCAGCTTTGGGACCATTTAATCTAACAGCCATTGAGTTGAAAAATTCAGAAACGGGTGTATGTTTAAATATTCCAGCCATATCAGCTATATCAATGCCATCCTCTATTGAACCATGACGTAACTCGTAAGCGCCAGAGAGATAATTATCCCTCCAAGGGCCAGCTTCAGCCTGATACCCAAGTTGATCATAACATTTTGCCAATAATTCACGGGCATTTTTATTACTAGGTTTGGCAAAAACCAAATGATTTAGCACTTCCACAGCCCATCTGTATTCTCCGTCATCATAGGATGCCTTTGCTTTAGTGATTAAGGACGACTCCCCTCCCATAAAATCTACATATCTTTTCGCAAGATCCACGGGCGGCAATGGATCTAAGTGGGCTGGGTTCCCATCATACCACCCAAAATAATATTGAAAAACAGCTTTTGCATTCTGTTTAATATTTCCATAATAACCCCGATTATAAAATTTAGATTCAAGAGATTTGGGGAGTTTAATGTTTTCAGCAATTTCATTTGGTGTGGCACCATTATTGGCCATTCGAATCGTCTGATCATGTATATATTTATACGTATCTCTTTGGTTTTTCATAAACTCAAATATTTGGGCATTTCCCCATTTGGGCCAATGGTGGCTCCCAAAATACACTTCCATATCTCCAAATAAATCCATGGCTTCATCTATATATTGACTCCATTTCAGTGCATCACGAACTTTTGCACCTCTCAAAGTATATATATTATGCATAGTATTAGATAAAACTTCTGCACCACAAAAAGCTTTTTTTTCTGGAAGATAAAATGTGAGTTCAGATGGTGCTTCCGAATCTAGTGCCAATTGAAATACAAATTCTACTCCATCAATAATCATCTGCTGACCTGTCTTCGAAATAAAATCGGTTGGCTCAAGGATACTAAACGTACCAAATGCAGGGTTTTTCCCTAGACCTGACCCAATATGTCCACGATCAGAACGAGGTAACAATTCACCAAACATATATAATGATCGTCGCCACATACTGATCCCAGTCATAATATTTTCACTTGTGGCTTCTCTAATAAACCCCAAAGGGGCAATTATTGGGATATCTAATTTTTCACCCAAAGCTGAAACCCCACCAAAATGATCAATATGACTATGGGTAAAAATGATTGCAGAAATAGGCTCCTCTCCTAAATGTGTTCTAAATAACTCTATTGCCTTTTCTGCCGTCTCTGTAGATGTTAAGGGATCAACTACTATCCAACCGTTTTTTCCCTCAATAATAGTCATATTGGACAGATCATATCCCCTTAATTGAAATACCCCATCTGTCACCTCAAATAAACCATGAATATTATTAAGCTTTTCCTGCCTCCACAAACTTGGATTTACACTATGAGGCGCTTCTCCCTTTATAAATTCATATGCTGGCAAATCCCACACCACACTTTGTGCATTTTTATGATGAATCTGCATTTTAGAACTCTTTGCAATAAATCCCTTATTTGCATCTAAAAAGCCCTGTTTATCTTCAAATGAAAGTTCCTTTAAAATGTTATTATTTACTTGAATTGTTTGAAACGATGGACTTGTAAAGCCCATCGTGCTTGAATCTTTTCTTTCCTCTTTGGCGCAAGAAACGAATAAAATAAGTGCTATAAAAAAGCAGATGAGTCTTTTATTTTTCCCTAATGAGGTTAATATTATCATAATAACAATTCAATAATCACATTTTTGCACAGCGAATTAAGAGCGATTTGGTTATGGCCTCCCATTGGCTTAAACCATAATGTCTTAAGCATATAAATAGAATCTTTATCATTCATTTTATTTTTACTCCTTTTGGCCTTCTATCATCAATAGTTTTAATAATATTGCTTTTTTAATTTTCCCCATTTGTTGCCTTAATGATTTAATTGTATTAGAATTTGCTATGCCAATTAAACAAATTAATCATGAAACACAAATAAATAATAGAGAGATTTAAAACACTCTTAATACGAAAGTGAACTAAAATATGAAAGTACCGCAATCATTAAGGAAATGGCTAGTATTTCATTTTTACGTGGATTATGCTTTTGCAATTCCATTTTTCTTTTTTCCAGAATATCTATCGTCGTTATTGGGTTATGAACCGCTCGACCCGTTAGCGGCACGGATGTCAGCTGCCGCATTATTTGGCATTGGCTATAGTTCCCTTATTGCAGCCAAATTTGATTTAGAAAAAATGCGACTAAAATTAAGGTGGGCTGTAATCTGGGCTGGATCTGCAACCATTGGATTATTTTGGGGTTCCTTTTCAGTAAACCATATATGGGGATGGATTTTTTGCATTGTTTTTCTCCTCTTCTTCATTTTGTGGTCAACTTATGCTATTAAACTAAAAGCATTTAAGACGAATTGACCTATTTAGTTAAAAGACGAACTTTTCTACCTATTCTATCGGGCATTATTATTGGGATTGCAACCTTTTACCCTTTCACCTATACCAATTCGGTTTCAATGGGAGTAATCGGTGGAATCAAGCGGAACCAATGGATAACTCATTTTGATTTATCAATGGAAAATCAAAATCCTTGGTTACGAAATTATATTGCATTCATTGGATTATAAGGTAGTATTCGTCCTGAAGTCATTTATCTTGAAACAATGATAGATGACGAAAAAGAAAAACTCTCAGGTGACAATGATTATATACTAAGTGGTTTCCCACCAAATTCTCCTTATTGGAGTTTTGTAATTTACGATTTTGATAACCGTAGAATAGAACCCTTTGAAGAAACCGTCGCCAATTCCTATCAGACACCAATCAAAAAAAATGGATCATATGAAATAACATTAACTAAGCATCCAGATAATTACCCTGGGAAGCAAGTCATCAACCATGCGGGTGCTAATTTTTCTATAATTATGCGTATTTACGGTCCAATCCTCAAATATTATACAGATAAAGAATCTATACCTGTGGGCAGTATTAAGAAGGTTAAATACAATGGGTAAATAGTTATATAAGCTATTCGGTGCAGCTATTTAAACTCATGGGTTTTTAATCTGGGTTGGGCTCGAGATTGTAGTTCGTAAACTTGATAGAGATTTAGAGGCTGCTAAAACGTACGTCGAGGAGTGTGGGGAACGATGGAAAAACGGTGTATTCTATATCAACCCATCTTGTCTTTCAAATAAATTCTTTGCTCATAAACCAAATCCTGATTTTTTATATTACCTTATTCCTTACGATTTAAGCAATGGGGATTTATATATTTCTACGCCAGTACCATCAGATGATCGATATTGGTTAATTCATGCACACAACAGAAACACTGATATAGATAACGACAAATTCGAATTGTTAATCACGAGGGATAAAAGTAAAACTGCCGATATTCCTATTGCCCTTGCTACCTCTAAAAAAGGTGTTATTTTAAATCAACTGGTGATGAAATATTTTTCTGAATATTAATCTTTAGATTTGTTCCGAAGAACCACTTTCAGAGAATAACGTTAAATTAACTCCTTTTCAAATCTTTGAATGCAATTTTTAACCAAATCAACGAGAGAGAAACAGCCACAACGGTTGATATGATCATGGCATACCAAACCCATTCGATAGGTTTGTTCATAACCATGGTAAAAAACAAAGCCAGGGGCGCGGTCAATCCCAAAACGCGGATGGAAGTAATAACCAACATGGGTAATCCTTTACCCAACCCCTGTAGGATTCGGCCAATGGTCATACCAATAGCGATCAATGGATAGACTAAACAAATATAACGAAGGTATGTTACCGCAATAGAATTGATTGAAATTTCATTTGTAAAACCATTAACAACCTGGGGTGCAAAAATATATAAAAGTGTCGAGAGGATTGTAGTAATGATCACCGAACGGGTAATGCCGTACTTTGCAATATATTTAATTTTGTCAAATTCTTTGGCGCCATAAAACATTCCCACCAAAGTTGTCAATGCTGATGCAATTGCCATTATGGGTAAAAAGATCAACATATCCAGCCGGCCGCCAACTTGGTATGCCGCCACAGCGTCAGTTGAAAAATGCACCAAGATTCGGTTAAACACTAATTGACCAAATGCCATAATAATCATGGACATGGATGCGGGAAATCCAACCCGAATGATATCTCTAATAATAAACATGGAAGGTGAGAAATCTCTCATTCTGAAGCGGACATAAGCGTGTTCTTTTACAAAAAGCATATAGACAAAAATGCAGAATACAATCGCTTGGCTGATGGCAGAAGCCATGGCAGCGCCGCCCACACCAAATCCAAGGGTGAAAATAAATATGGGGTCTAAAATGATGTTTAAAATTGTCCCCAATCCCGCCACCATCATGGGAAGTTTCATATCTCCTTCTCCCGAAAGAATTGATCGGAAAAAAGTGGAAAATATCATGAAGGGAAGCCCAAACAGGCTGATTTTCAAATAGTCCCAGCTTAAAGGTAAAACCGCTTCTGTGGCTCCTAATCGCTGTAATAAGTCCGGACCGTAGATCAACCCCAATGTGGTTAAGATTATGCTGATAATTAATCCCAATGCAACCGCATGCTCGGCTGTATTATCGGCTGAAACTTTATCTCTTGCACCGATGAATCTTGCTATGGATGCTGTTACACCGCTTCCAACGCCAAAAGATAATCCGAGAACAAGGAAAAATAAGGGCATATTAAAGGCCACTGCGGCGATGGCATCACCACCTAAACGGCCGATGAATATCATATCCACGATTGTATATAAAGTATGAATTCCCATTCCCGCCATGATAGGAATTGCCAAGGTCCATAACCCTTTAGAAGGATTTTCTAAGAAGGATTCTAGACGTGAACCATTGTTTTCTGTGCCATTCATAGGCGCGGAATTTAGAGGAGTTTTATATGTTAAAAATTAATTTATATTTAATATTTCGGGACCGACAGAATCCAATTATCGGATATTAATAGATCATCGATGTGACCTGACAAGTTTTCAGCCTCATACCAAATATGCATATGAGAAAAACGGGAATGATGGGTGAAAATCGTTTGATGCTCCTCTGAATAAAATCCTAATATTTTCCCCTCAATATTTGAATCTTTCCTTTTCCAAGATTTTGCCAAATGATCATCATGGCTGCCATCCTTATCTTGAGGAGATATAATATGCCATTCCAATTGATTGAACTTCCCTTCTATAATAAAGGGAAATGGTTTTTCTGTATTAATACCAGCTTTTTCAGCTTCATGTTTAATTAAAGCATCTATCGAATTATAATTTGATCCAGAATCAACAGAAATACTCTTCCATGATTTCACTGTTGTACTTACCAAAAGTAATGCTTTAGTCTCATTTTTAGCCATGGTTTGATAGGTGGGAGATTCTCCGGCCTTTGCCCTGTTAATTAGGAGATGGCTATCTATAATTAATATTTCGCCATCTAGGTTTTCCATGGAACCAAGTCCATATATATGATCCTCACTCAAAACCTCGGTTAAAGCAATGACACCATCCCTTGCACCACCATGCATAATTTCTGATAAAGCACCATAAATTTGAATATCATTTTGTGTTTTATTAGAACAAGAAACCAATAATATTACTGTAATGAATAAAAATATCTTTTTCATGAATTTCCCTTTTAATTTCTGCAAACTACAGAATTAGTTCGCTCATCCAAACCCAGATCCAACAGGCGGACCACATCCTGAAGTAGAACGGGATGCAGTATATAAAGATCCAACTGAAACTGCCGGGGCCGATAATTGTTTTTTGGATTCAAACATACCGCATTCTGGGCATTTTATTTCTGAATTATGAATCTCACTGGAAAAGACCAACTCTTCAAAAAGATTACCACAGGATCCACATTTAAAATCGAACATTGGCATAAATTATTTTCTCTCTTTTTCAACATCCTCAACCTGAGGATATGGATTATGTCAGGTGGGGACCCCTGCTTTGGGCAAAACAATCCGGGTGATAAACAACCATAATCCAATAATTACGGCAAAATTAAATATTTCCCCAATCATATGGCATCTATTGCTGCGCGAAGGGAGTTATTTACTTGTGCGGATAATTCTTCTAAGTCATCACGCCCTGTGACCGATAACATTTTTTTTGCATCAATTGCAGAAACAGTTACAGTATCGTCATCATTACCCCAGATAACGACATTACATGGTAACAATAGTCCAATCTCCAGTTCTTCCGACAAAGCCTGAAAGGCAATGTTTGGATTGCAAGCACCTAAAATTTTATATGGTTTAAAATCTATATTTAGTTTTTTCTTAAATGTAGATTTTACATCAATTTCTGTGAGTATACCAAATCCCTGAGATTGCAATGTTGCTCTCACTTTTTCTTCTGCTGCATCCATCCCCATCTTAAGATTGCGTTCATATCCGTATTTCATGATTTTTCCTTTTTGTTTTTTACAGGCCAAAAAATGATCAGACCCATAATTGTTCCATATACCATACTATTAGCCGGATTAGATGTGATTGGACAAGTGCCTGTATTACATCCGATAAAGTAATAATAGGCGTATCCTAAGCTACTCCCAAGAACGACTCCTAATGATAACCGTAAAATAGTTTTCGAAAATATTCGGCTTATTTTATCGAATTCCATTTGATCATACCTCCAATCATATTTAAAGCATTATACCCATTATTATTCAAAAATTTTGTTGCCTGACCAGATCTATTCCCAGAACGACAAACCATGATAATTTCCTTTGATTTATATTTTTCCAATTCAAGAATTCTATTAGATAATTCATTCAAAGGAATAAGGATTGATCCTTCAATATGGCCTAAATTTCCAAAATATTCACCTTCAGTCCTTACATCTACCATGATTGGAGTTTTTGTAGTAATGCGCTCTTTTAAAGATTCAACTGATATAAAAGCATTGTCGCCTTTACCTAATAAAGGCGAAATTGATTTCCATTTATTAGCGGTGAGCAGCGTGATAAAAATAATACCAATTATTAATCCGTATTTCAAGCTTGAGTCCTCTTTATTCTCAGTGTTTTAAATAACCGTTCAGATACATCATCCGGGACCGTTTGCTCAGATTCATTAACGCGGTAAATTTTTACAATTTGCTTTACACTATCCACATAAATTTTGCAATCTGGACAATTTTTCATATGTTCAACTACATCTATGATTATTTCTTCATCAATATCTTTACCAAATTGATCGTATAATTCCTGCAAGAATTGTTCATTATGTTGATGGTCACTCATATTCGCGCCTTTCTACACATTTTAATTTTTTGGCTAACTGATCTCTTAAAAAAAGCCGCGCACGCATGAGTCTTACTTTTACGTTTGATTCAGTTATCTTTAATAATTTTGCTGTTTCTTTGGTGGATAATCCTTCCAAATCTCTTAAAACAAAAACAAATTGATAATCTTCTGAAAGAGTTTGAAGTGCTTTTTTCAGGCATTCATTAAATGATTCAGGATCCAATTCATTTTCAGGGTGATCTGGCCAATTCCTAATCTCATATCCTTTAAGCGACTCAAAGCCGGGATCGTGAATGGATATATCCCGATCGATATAATCCTTTACACGCAACTTACCCAAAGCCACATTCGTACCGATACGATACAACCATGTTCCAATTGAAGCATTCCCTTTAAATGAATGAATCTTATCCATAAAAACCAAGAAAGTTTCCTGAAGAACATCCTCTGCATCTTCCTGATTTTGCATAAGGCGCAATGCCAAATTGTAAACTTTTGATGAATGATTTTCCACTAATGCTGCTATGGCCCATTGTTCCCCCGCTTTCGCCTTTTTGACCAAATGGGCTTCATTATAAGTAAGATTAGTCAAACTTTTTTAAGTTGCTAATTCTGCTGCTAAATGATATTCAATTTTTTCCTTAATCATTTGCTTCGGAACTGCACCCACAACACGATCAACTTCTTTACCTTCTCTTAAGAAAAGGATTGCAGGAATACCGGTTACACCAAGTTCTTGAGATTTGATATTTTCATCTGCATTCAATTTACCAATCGTCGCCTTTCCTGCAAAATCATCAGCTAATTCATCGATAATGGGTCCTACAATTCTGCAGGGACCACACCATGGTGCCCATACATCAGCAATAACCAATCCATTGGTATTTCCCACTTCTATTTCCCAGTTTTGATCCGTAAAAGTTTTGACATTTTCTAACATTTCATACTCCGTGTTTTAAAGGTTAGATGTAAAAAATATCTATGCGTTACAGTATTTTTTTTTAAAACGGCCAAAGAATGGGAATAAAAACTATTGCCAGTACAAACATGATTACGGCCAATGGTAAACCCACTTTGATATAATCAGAAAATTTATATCCACCGGGACCGTAAACCATAAGGTTGGTTTGATATCCCACCGGTGTCACGAAAGAAGCGGAAGCGGCAAAACAGACTGCAAAAATAAATGGGCGGGAATCAACGCCCAATTGGGATGTTACAGCCAATACCACTGGTGTCATGATAATTGCCGTGGCTGCATTTGAGGATAATTCCGTCAATACCATGGTGATAAAATAGACCACCGCCAATAATACATAAGGCTGCCATTCAATGGCGCTGGAAAGAACAATTTTTGAAATGGACGATCCAATCCATTCGGCCGTTCCTGTGGATTGAATCACTATCCCTAAGGGAATGAGCGCCGCAATTAAAATAATAACCTGCATGTTGATGGATTGATAAACTTCGTGCGGTTTTAAAACCCGGAAGACCAATAATACAACCGTACCGATTAGGGCACCCTTCAGGATGGGCATAATGCCTAAAGTGGCCAAGAGGACTGCCATCCCAAGGGCCAAAATACTCATCCACCAAAAGCGTACTTTTCTCAAGTTTTCATGAACTTCCCCCAATAATATAAATTCACCTTTTTCCGCAAGTTCATCCAAATTTTTTCGCGTTCCGTAGATCAATAAAGTATCATAATTGTTTAAAATTACGTGGGCTATTTTCTTTCGAATAATGGCACCTTCTCTGCGAATGGCTAATATAAAAGCACCAAATCGCTGACGGAAATTAGAGGTCATTAATGATTGTCCGATTAAATCGGATTTATCCGTAATCATACATTCCATTAATATATTATCTTTTTGTTCCAGCTCTTTTTGGGTCAATTTTTCATCAGTAAGTAAGGTGACTTTTTCAACCTCTTTCATCCTTAAAAAACTATCTACCGTACCTTTTACAAACAGAACATCGCCTTCTTTTAAAATACGAGCGCCCACATTTTGTGAAAGGAGATATCCATCCCTTTGTATATCCAAAACCATCACATCGTAATTCTGGTTCACTTGCCGATCTTTACATGATGAGCCCACCAAAGGAGAGTCAGCAACAATCTTCATTTCTGTTAAATATCCTGCTAAATGATAGCTTTGTGTCAAGCTGGAAGTGACGGTACGAGATGGAAGCAATTTTGGTGCAATCCATATAATATATACCAATCCCACCGCCATGATGATTAACCCATATTTAGCGAATTCAAACATCCCCAAGGATTCACCGCCACTGTTGGCCATATAAATTGAGTTTACTAATAAATTTGTAGATGTACCCACCAATGTTAGGGTACCACCGAGAATGGCGGCATAACTTAAAGGAATCAACAATTTGGATGGACTCATACGATATTGATGGGCCAACCGAATTGTGACGGGCATAAAGATGGCAACAATAGCCGTATTGTTCACAAG
>JABGTK010000022.1 GCA_018647265.1 Candidatus Neomarinimicrobiota bacterium
AGACTTACTTATAAGTCAAAATTCTCTTCGGCGTTTTTGTTTACCACCTCGTGGAGCGGGTGGTTTATATCTATCCTGCATTCGATTACGGACTTGCTGTTTCATATGTCCTTCAAACATAAGTAACTTCACTTGTTGAGTTGGATTAAGTATATCACGTGAATCTTTAACAAAATCAATTCGCGCTTTACTTTTTTTCTGTTCAAACACAGCAATTTTATTCAGCAATTTATTTGCATCAGATTTTGAAATGTCCTCACCCTTTTTTACCTTTTTATAGAATGGTGAAAAAAGGTCTTTTTCTTCTTTTCGAATATTCAAAACCTGTTTTTGGTGCGCCCGCATACTGGGGAAAAACTTTTCAGCTTGATCTTCGGTCAGTTCAAGATGATCCGTTAATTTCCAGATCAACATCATTTCCATTCGTTCACCATATTGTCCGCCGGGACCTTGGGGTTTCCCCGGTTGCGCTACAAGCGTACACAGGATTAATAGTACTAGTGTTATCGTTGTTTTCATTGTGTTTCTCCGTCGTTCATTGTTGCCACTGGTTCAAACTCTATGTTATCTAAAAATGCCAGTGTTTCCCAGATATCGTCACTGTTCTCCACGAGATATCCCGCTAAGTCATAAACGTATTCTTCTGTTTCTGAATCCATTACTTCAATCTTTTTGAAATCATTGGATGCGTATACTGTTGGATCATCAGTCAATTGATTGAATGTAACCAAACTCAATACAAATAGCACACTTGCTGCAGCAAGCCCATTAACAATTCCCATTTTTTTCTGATAACGGCGTTGTCGTTCTCCATGGAGATTTATCAAAAACGTATCACTATCCGGAGTGTTAAAATCTGATTGTGAAATCTGCTGAAATCTATTTTCGATATTCATAATTTAATTCTCAATATTTTCTTTTAAAGCCTTCACCGCATGATGATAATTCACCTTAGCTGAATTTTCACTAATGCCCATAATTTCTGATATTTCTTTGTAAGGCATTACCTGTGCAATTCTCATTGTTACAACCATTCTCTGGCGGGAAGGGAGTTTTGCAACTGCATCCCATAATTCTTTTCTACGCCATTCATCTTCGTGGGTCGTATCCGTATAACCCTGGTCTGGGACTTGGTCCAAGTGGAGTAGATTTCGCCACTTATTGCGTCGGAGATAGGTGTTGGACATATTGATATTGGCTCGAAATAAATATGTTTTGAATTCAGATTCAAATCGAAACTTTTTAAGTGCCTTAAACATTTTGATGAACACATCCTGGGCAAGGTCTTCTGCCTCAACTTCATCCGCAGTGAACTTGATAAAAAATCCATATGTATTAGGGAGGTGCCGTTTAACCAATTCGTCGAATGCGATGTTATTCCCATTCTGAAATTCCCTGATCAATTCGTGGTCTGTTTTCATTCATTTGCCATTTTAGACAACATTTTCTTTCAAAAGTTAAAAAAATTTCATAAAAAAAAGAGGCTGTCCTGAAAAAACTGAACAGCCTCTTTTCGAATTGTCAAATTAAAGATTATCCTTTATTCCCTTTGCCCCCTTCACGACCTTTTTGTCCACAATGTCGTTTATACTGCATGCCCATTGCCGTATAAAGTTTAATGATTTCTATTTGTGTATCATCAAATAGGCCGTCGATAGCCGTATTCCTATCAGAAATAATTGATTTCAATGCATTATGAAGAGTCTCTCTATCCATTTTTTCATTTCTAGCTTTTTCAAATAATGCCTTTGTAATTGCAGCCGCATCTTTATTAATGGTTTCTAATCCAGATTCCTGATCATTGCTCATACCCAATGCATTAACCATGGCATCGTGGGCAGCTTTTTTCATTTCAGCCATACGGGCTTCCATCTGAGATTTTTCATCAGCTAATTGTTGTTTTTGTTCGTCGGTGAGTAGCGCTTCAACTTCATCATTCATAGCTGCTGAGAGTGCTTCCAACTCTGTCTTGGCGACTTCCTTATCAATCGTGCCATCTTTAACCTGCTGTTGAATGGTTTTCATTTTTTCGCCATAGGTGGTCATAATAGTTTTAAAAGACGCTTTCTGGTCATCGCTCAGAACTCTATATACACCACGTAGATCGAATTCACCCTTATCACCGTGAGGACCGCCGCGCCCTTTGCCACCATCCATTCCACTACTGAAAAGATATGGAACTGCATTTTTATCCATCCACTCTAAAAGTCTTGTTTTTTCTTTATCAGATAATTTTTTCTGCATTTCAACAGCCATATTCCACAAGAAAGCAGGATCGCGTCGGTGTTTCCCATCCTTGCCATGGCGATTCAATGCACCATTGAGGGCGTTGATGCTACTATTGCTCAGGCCAATATCGGTGTTCAATCCGTCGGAAAATGCTTGCAGTTCAGGGTCGTCAACAAGGATTGTTTCATCCTTCATTAACTTATCGCAGCCAATGGTTGCAAAAAGTGCAATGGTTAAAAGTAAAGCTAGTTTTTTCATAAGATATCCTTTTCCATCGTAATTTAGAGTGAATTTAGGACTTAGACACTCAATAATAATACAAGTTAAAAAATAAATGAAAAAGGGCCCTCCAAATATCGTGAAGCGACCCTTTTCTTTTTTTACTGTTTGGAGAGCAGTTTTATTTATTATTTCCTCTGTTTCCACCATTGCTTTTATGACCACGGCCTTTTTTACCTTTGCTTCCGTGGTGTTTTTTCATCCGTAATTTTAAAGCCTTATGGATTTTAAATATTTCTATTTGTTCATCCGTGAATAATGCTTCAAGTTTTGAAGAAGCATCACCATGTAAAACGGTCGCAGCTTCACGAAAAGCATCTAAATCAATATCACCATTAGATAGTTGTTCTCGCAGTGCTTCCATTGCTGTTTTTGTATCATCTTTTATTTGATCAAATGCAGTAAGTTGTTCAGCCGTCAATCCTAAGACTTCCACCATCACAGCTTTAGATGAATCCTGAAATGCTTGCATTTCTGCTTCATGATCGGCTTTCATTTCTTCCAGCTCTGCTTTTTGTTCATCCGTAAGCAATGCGTCAATTTCAGCATGCATGGCTTCCCGAAGTCCTTCCATCTGTGACCGTGCATCGTCTTGGTTAATCGTGCCTTCTTTGACTTGGGCTTGAATCGCTTGGAATTGATCTTTATATGATTCAGCTATTTCTTTAAATGCTGCTTTTTGTTCATCGGTTAGAATACTATAGAGTCCACCGCCGGAGCCATTTCCACCGTGACCTTGGCCCATGCCACCGCCACCACGTCTGCCACCCATCATACCGCCACCATGTTTACCACCATGACCTTGGCCCATTTGACCATTTTTTCCACCAAAGACTTGAATGTTATGCTCATCCATTTTTTCAAAGAGACGTGCTTTTTTTTCATCGGATAATTTTACAGCCAATTCTCCCGCAACATTCCACAAGAAGCCTGGTTCACGATGTTTCCCCCCGCGTCCATGCTTATTTAGAACACCGTTAACTTCTTTAGCAGATGTTTGACTAAGGCCTAGGTCCGATGCCAGTTCATATGAAAGGCTCTGAAGTTCAGCACTGTCTAATTCTACAGCTTTATCACGAATAGGATTGTCACATCCAACAGCAATCAAAAGCAAGGTTGAGATTGGTAAGATTAGTTTTTTCATGTTTATTCCTTTTTGGATTATTTTGAATTGTTTCATTTAGCCTATTAGATGCGCAACCACTAGACTAAGTTAAAATTTTATTCAAATATTTTTTGATTTCTGACGAAACATTTTTTTTGAAATGATGATAACACTAACTTTAACTATGCCATATTCAAGTGGAAACTTCAAACCTAATACTAGCCAAGAATCGGCTATCACCCATCCACCTGCGCCACTCATGATTTTAGCTGGTGCTGGAACAGGAAAAACATCCACACTAATCCACCGTATTATTTATCTAATTCAACATTACAAGGCTGAGCCACAATCAATTTTAGCCATTACATATACAGAAAAAGCTGCGCGGGAATTGAAAGAAAGAATTGTTTCAGTCATCGGTCAACGGGCGGATATAATGACCGTTTCTACTTTTCATTCATTTTGTTTTAATCTCGTAAAAGATTTTAAAGAATCGGGCGCATCTCCCATTTTACTTGAGGAAAGTGAGGCCTCTTTTTTGCTCCTAAATCAATTCAATGATCTTGGTCCATTTGAATCGAGGGAGTTTCCGCGAGATCCGGTAAAAGCTGTTACAGAAAGTTTTATTCCTTTCTTCAACCGCACACGGGATGAATTAATCAAACCCAATGAAAAGCCGGAGGATATCGAATCCATAGATCCAGAAATTCGTGCTCAGTTGGCAGATTTAAAACGCATTTACCCAATTTTTCAACAATGGAAACAGAACATGAATGTGGTGGATTATGGGGATATGATCTTGTCCGCATTTAAATTGTTAAATTCAAATTCTGTAGTACTAAAAAAAGTTCAAGACAAATTTCAACATTTAATTATTGATGAATTTCAAGATAATAATTTTGCACTGAATGAGGTCATTGGTTTAATTGCCAAAAAGCGTAAACAGATTACTGTTGTGGGAGACGAAGATCAGGTGATATACAGTTTCCGAGGTGCCAGTATTCATAATATTCATTTGTTTCGTAATCGTTATAGTGGACATGTACAATATTTAGAAATTGCCCTAGAAGAGAATTTTCGATCCAACCAAGAAATTTTGAATGTGGCCAACGCTTCCATTAAAAACAATGTGGATCGCGTTGAAAAATCACTCCGTTCATTCAGCGGCCTCTCCGATAGAAAACCCACCTTATATTATGGAGAGAAACCGAACCAAAACCAATTCATCAATTCAGAGATTAATAAACTCACTGACAGCGGAAGGCTATTTCATGATATTGCTGTTCTTTGCCGTACCCATGGCCAAGCATCAGAATTAACAACATATTTACAATCCTGCGGAATTCCAGTTCAAGCTCGCTTTCCAAAATTTTTTGATATTCCTTCGGTTAAAGACCTCAATGCATGGTGCCAAGTTGTTGGCGGTGGAAAATATCAAGATATTGGTTTTTACCGACTGTTGATACAAAATTCTTCTGAACAAAATGCCATAGATTTTTTCAATCAATTTGACCGAAGGGATCCATCTTCACGATTGGAATATGCTCTTGTGCATTTTGAAGAAAATCCCATTGAAGGATTCGGTGAATTATGTCAAACTATTCAGGAACTTAGAGAACACCCAAAACCACAATCGGCAGAAGAGATCATAAATTCCATTTTAGCAAAGACTCTATTGTTGAGACGATTTAACCATCATTACGAATTTGACGATCAAGTGGCCCTCATGAATGGAGGACAATTTATTCAAAAAGCACAAGAATTTTCTCGACGAAACCCGGGGAAGAACAGCCTTCGCAGTTTTAATACTTTTATGGAATCGCTCATGGTTTCAGGAAAAATTTTCGCATCATATCCCGAGGAAAGACAACGATTTAATAGCGTCATAGTTCAAACCATTCATGGAGTAAAAGGCGGTGAATTTCCCGTGGTATTTATCCCTTATAATCGGTCCGCAAGTTTCCCCCTTAATTATAGATCGGAAAAAAAGATCAACCGACCGCCGGATAAATGGCTGGACTATATCAAGGATACGGATCTCACTTCAAAAGAACATCATAAAGAAGAAGAACGACGCCTTTTTTACGTGGCCGTCACACGGGCACAGGAACAATTATTTTTGTTAGCACCGAAACGGGCAACTTCACCTTTTATCAAAGAATTACCACCTGAATTAATGGAGATCATCGAAATGAATGAAACAATTAACAAACCAAAACCTTATTCGGTATTGCGATCAAACTATGAACAACGGTTGCAAAAAGCGTTATGCCAAAACCAATTTCAACAAATTGGCGACCTTACAAAAGCCATTGAACGGATTCACTTACTTGAAAAGGATCATCCTTTTTCATGGGAAGACGCTTCCTGGGAAAATGAGTTAAAGAACAATTTAGAGGGCGGGTTCCAACCTTCAACCCCGGACAAACTTTATTTATCCGCTAGTTCCATTGAAACTTATTTATCCTGCCCCATGAAGTATCGATTAGGAAAGATTGATGCCATTCCCGAATCGCAGAGTAAACCACAGTTGGTTTTTGGAAATATCATCCACCGGGCACTCCAGCGGTTTCATGATTCTGAAGAAGATCACACCCTTGATCGCCTCCTGCAATTGCTTGATGAAGAATGGGACGGCAGTGGTTTTTTCTACCCAGATCAAGAGAAGGAATTCAAACTCCAGGGAGAGGAAATCCTTAAGAGATATTTTACTACATATGAATTGGAACCGCCTCAAGTGATTGCACGTGAAGAAAAATTTAATTTTATGATTGATGATATCAAGATCACCGGCGCCATCGATCGAATTGATAAAACTGACTCTGGCAATCATGTGGTTGATTATAAAACTAGCAATACAACTTCATCAGCAAAATCTAGTATGCAGTTAGCGATTTATTCCATGTTTTTGGAACAATCGAATGATCCTATAATTGGCGGGTTACCGAGTATGGCCAGTCTGTACTTTTTAAGAGAAGAGGACAAACCGATTAAATCTCATTCGTTTGAACCGGAAGAATTGTTGGAAAAAGAAGAAAAAATTAAAGAAGTTGCCCTGGGAATCCGTGATAGAAATTTTGAACCAAAAACCGGACGGCATTGTGATTGGTGCGATTATAAAAATTTCATCTGTCCCGCATGGGAAGAGTGAAATAATTAATAATTATGAATTGATAATTATTAATTAGATAAATATTTCTCCATTTGCTCCTCACTCATAACACATCGAAATCCCGTATGCTCCAAACTAGTATCGGGACTTGTTTTCATTCGCGCCGTGGGACGATATCCCGCACAATATTGATCATTGCACAAAAATGATCCGCCACGGGTTACCCGTTTAGGCACCGTTGGTTCCATGGGATCAAAACTGGATGGCGGCCCAATAGGATTATTTTCACGTCCACCCATTAAATATGAATTTGGGCGATACCAATCGGCCACCCACTCCCATACATTCCCAGCCATATCATAAAGGCCAATTTTATTTGGTTTATAGGCATGAACTGGATTTGTTTTTTCAAATCCATCGGATCCGGTATTCTTTACAGGAAATATACCTTGCCAAATATTCATTTCCCTTGAATTAGTAACCTCACCTTTTTTGGCAGCATATTCCCATTGCGCTTCAGTCGGAATACTCATTCCTGTTCCTTCAGAAAAAGCAACTGCATCATACCATGATACTTGTACAACAGGATGATCTTCTAATCCATCAATTGAGGAATCTTCGCCATAAGGATGTTTCCAATTTGAATTGGTTGACCACGCCCACCATTGAACCGGTGAATATTGACTCGCAGGTGTAGGTTGATTGATGAATGTTAAAGATCCAGCTACTAGCATTTCTTTTGGTGGTGGTGGCGTGCCGGTAGGCACCTGAGCCATGATTTCCTCAAGGGATGGGGCCACTTCTGCTGTAGTCACATAATTTGATATATTCACAAATGCAGAAAATTGTGCATTTGTTACTGCTGTTTCTGACATCCAGAATCCATCCATTTTTACTTTATGAACCGGTTGTTCATCGGATCTCGCCATGGAATCTGTGCTGCCCATTTTGAATGATCCACCAGAAATCCATACCATTACTATCTCCGTATTTCCAATGGGAATGGATATACGTTTTTGGTCAGGACTATAACTGCATCCTGCAAGACAAAGGATTAGAAGGAGTTTTTTCATCATTATACTTGGATTAATCTAATGCCAAACTTGATTTGGGCGAAACGGATTGAATAAATTTTTCTGTTTCATGTATATCCTCAGATTTAAATTGGCAATCTTTGACACCACTATGAGGAGGTAATTGTGAAGAAATTTTTCATATTAAGTTTGATGATTGGTTTCATTTTTGGTGAATCGATCTCTGAAAAAACCAAATCCATGAAAAAGATGGATGGGTATTTGGATTTGTATTGGGACAACACTACGGGGAAATTGTGGTTGGAGATTGCCCATTTCGAAAAAGAATTTTTATACGTGAATTCTCTCATGGCAGGGATGGGCTCCAATGATGTTGGCCTCGATCGCGGCCAACTTGGGAATGAACGTATTGTTTATTTTCATCGTATTGGACCGAAAGTCCTATTGATTCAACCCAATTATTATTATCGCGCCAATACGAGTGATCCCAAGGAAAAACAATCAGTCGCGGATGGATTTGCAAAATCTGCACTTTGGGGATTTAAAGTTGAAGCAGAAGAAAAAAGTCGTGTACTAGTAGATGCTACCGACTTCTTTTTGGATGATGCCCATGGTATCGTAACGCGCCTAAAAAATCAAAAAATGGGAAATTATAAGGTAGATAAAAGCCGTTCCGCAATTCACCTTCCGGCCACCATGAACTTCCCCAATAATACAGAAGTGGAAGCACTCATGACATATACGGGGACCAACCCGGGAAAATATGTGCGACAGGTAACACCCACTCCTTCTGCTATGACGGTTCGTCTTCATCATTCTTTTGTAGAACTTCCTGATAAAAATTACACACCGCGAAACCACGATCCGCGCGCGGGTTATTTCCCAATGTCTTTCCAGGATTATGCTGTCCCGCTGGATGAATCCATTTATATCCGTTACATTACTCGACATCGATTGGAAAAGAAACATCCTCAGAAAAGAAGAAGTGAAGCAGTAGAACCCATTGTTTATTATATTGATCCCGGTGTGCCGGAACCGGTGAAAACGGCCATGCTAGAAAGTGGACGATGGTGGAATCAAGCATTCAATGCCACAGGATATATTGATGCATTTCAAGTCAAAGTACTCCCTGATGGCGCCCATCCAATGGATGTCCGTTACAACATGATCCATTGGGTTCATCGGGCCACTCGGGGATGGTCTTACGGCGGCGCTGTGGTTGACCCAAGAACGGGTGAAATTATTAAGGGAAATGTATCCCTCGGCTCACTCAGACTCCGCCAAGATTATCTCATCGCCACAGGGCTTCTTGCTCCTTATAATAAGGGCACAGAAGTTCCGGATCATATGCGTGAATTGGCTCTCGCCCGCGTCCGTCAATTGGTTGCACATGAAATAGGGCATACTATTGGACTTGCTCATAATTATATCGCCAGTACCGTCGGCCGGGCATCGGTAATGGATTACCCCCATCCTACTGTTTCTTTAGATAAAAATGGTAATGTGGAATGGCGGGATGCCTATGATGCAGGCATCGGCGAGTGGGATAAAATTACTGTGGAATACGGTTATCAGGATTTTCCGAATGGGACCAATGAAAAAGAAGCACTGGAAGAATTAATCCAAGATGGGATTCGAAGGGGTTATACTTTTATAACCGATCAGGATGCGCGCCCACTCGGCTCTGCCCATCCAACCGCCCACCTGTGGGATAATGGGAAAGATCCTGTTTCCGAATTGAAAAATTTAATGGCTGTAAGAAAAGTAGCTCTGAATAAATTTGGAGAAAACAATATTCGAATGGGACAACCATACAGCGATATTGAAGATGTGCTAGTGCCGATTTATTTTCTCCACCGGTTTCAAATTGAAGGTGCGGCTAAAGTGGTCGGTGGATTGAATTACACTTATGCACTCCGGGGCGATGATCAATTGGTGACAGAATTCCTTGACCCAAAGTTTCAAATGGATGCACTGGATGAGCTTATAAGCACACTCCAACCAGATGCACTAACTTTGAGAGAAGAATTATTGCAAATTATTCCGCCTCGTGCTGCGGGCCGAGGACGAACTCGAGAGTCCTTTAACTCTCGAACTAGTGTCACATTTGATGGTGTCAGCCTTGCAGAAACAGCGGCTAATCTAACATGCCGAATGATCTTCCATCCAGCACGAGCCACACGATTGGTTGAATACAACGCCCGCAATTCTAATCAACCGGGATTGGAAAAAGTATTAAGTGAAATCGTAGACCAAACAATCTTATCAAAGGCTCCTGTCGGACTTAGTGGCGAAGTTAAAAGAAATGTAGATTTTATCGTCCTTGATCATCTTTTGAGTTTATCCGTAAATAAAAATGCATCCCCAGCCGCCCAATCGATCGCCATGGCAAAAGTAAATTCTTTGGCACTTCACCTGTTACGATTTCGTGGAAAATCATCCAGAGTCAGATCCCATAATAACATGCTTCAGCATCGGATAAAAATATTCATGGATGAACCAGAAGATTTTGAACCAATCAAGGTTCTAGAAGCACCTCCCGGATCTCCTATTGGGGCTGAGTTTGGATGTACATTTGAAAATCCATTCACAAATAATTCTAATTAAAAGGAAGTAAAAATGAAACGCAAAATCCTATTTATTCTTATTATGATATCCGCTATCCTTTCAGCAGATGGTTTGGATATGAAAAAATTCAAAGGAATGAAAGCACGTAGCATTGGTCCTGGCGGTATGAGCGGGCGTGTAACATCCATTGATGTTGTCCTGTCCAATACGGATGTTATATACGTTGGTACAGCATCTGGTGGATTATGGAAATCTGAAAGTGGCGGCATCAAATGGGAACCCATATTTGACGACCAAAAAGCTGCATCCATTGGAGATGTAACGGTTGACCCAACCAATCCCGACGTGATCTGGGTGGGCACCGGCGAAGGCAACCCGCGGAATAGTCAATCGGCTGGATTTGGTATTTATAAAAGTATTGATGGGGGTAAAAACTGGGACTTTAAAGGACTGGGCGAAACGCGAAATATCCATCGTGTTTTGGTTAATCCTAAAAATAGCGATGAAGTATATGTTGGCGCCCAAGGACCAGCCTGGGGAGAAACCGAGCACCGTGGTGTTTTCAAGACATCCGATGGAGGTGATACATGGGAAAAGATTCTCTATATTGATGAAAAAACCGGCATCGGCGAATTGGTGATGGACCCTCGAAATCCGGACAAACTTATTGCCAATATGTGGCAGTTCAGGCGGTGGCCTTGGTTCTTCAAATCCGGTGGACCAAGTTCAGGTATGCACATCACGTTTGATGGTGGTAAAACATGGAAAAAACGAACCGATAAAGACGGTCTTCCTAAAGGCGACTTGGGACGGATGGGCATCGCCATTGCACCAAGTAATCCAAAACTTATTTATGCCTTAATTGAATCGAAAAAGAATGCACTTTATAAATCAGAAGATGGCGGTTTTAAGTGGAAAAAAGTGTCTGATAAAAATATTGGCGGGCGCCCTTTTTACTATGCAGAAATTTATGTTGACCCTATTAATGAAAACAGAATCTATAACCTTCACACCTATGTAACTGTTTCTAACGATGGAGGTAAAACATTTGGCTCCCTTATGACCGCTTATGGCGCCAATGGTGTCCACCCGGATCACCATGCGTTTTGGGGACATCCAACTAATCCCAATTTTATTATTGAAGGAAATGATGGTGGATTGAATATTTCATTGGATCGTGGCAAAACTTGGCGATTTGTGGAGAATCTCCCTGTGGCCCAGTTCTACCACATTAACTATGACATGGATTGGCCATACAACGTTTATGGCGGTATGCAGGATAATGGTTCATGGCGCGGTCCCGCTTATGTTTGGCGATCCGGTGGTATCCGAAATTCCTATTGGGACGAGTTGGCCTTTGGCGATGGATTTGATGTGGTTCCACATCCAGGGAACTCCCGATTTGGTTATGCCATGAGTCAACAAGGATATGTAAGCCGATATGACCTAATAACAGGCCATCAACAAATGATTCGCCCTGTTCACCCAAAAGGAGAATATCTTCGTTTCAATTGGAATTCGGCTATTGCCCAAGATCCATTCGATGAAGATGCTATATTTTTTGGCAGCCAATATGTTCATTACAGTACCGATCGTGGAAATAATTGGGAAATCATTTCTCCTGACCTCACCACCAACGATCCTGAAAAACAAAAACAACATGAAAGTGGTGGATTAACATTTGATGCTACCGGTGCGGAAAATTTCACAACTATTTTGGTCATTGAACCCAGTCCTTTAGATCACAATGTAATATGGGTTGGCACGGATGATGGTAATGTGCAACTCACTACCGATCGTGGAAAAACTTGGAATAATGTAAATAAGAAAATTCATGGTGCGCCTGCGGGCAGTTGGGTGGCACAAATTAATGCATCTAAATATGATCCGGCCGAAGCGGTTGTTGTCATTAATAATTATCGCCGTAATGACTGGAAACCATACGTTTTTAAAACTGATAATTATGGTAAATCCTGGAAATCTATTGCTGATGAAGATAAAGTTTGGGGACATGCATTAAGTTATGTACAAGATCCTGTTGAGCAAAATCTCCAATTTTTAGGGACTGAATATGGTCTTTATGTTACTTTGGATAATGCAAAAACTTGGACAAAATGGACCAGCGGATATCCCACAGTTTCCACCATGGATTTGAAGATACATCCAAGAGAGCATGACCTTGTGATTGGCACATTTGGCAGAGCGGCTTATATCTTGGATGATATTCGACCCTTGCGGGAAATGGCCTCTACCAAAAATAATCTAATGAAAAAACGACTCCACTTTTTCGAACCACCAACTGCCGTTCTAGCTATCAATCGCCAAGCATCGGGAACTAGGTTTGAAGCTAACGCAATATTCACTGGGAAAAACCGAAGTCGTGGCGCCATGTTGACCTTTGTGTTCAATCCTGATAAAAAGAAAAAGAAAGAAAAACCTAAAAATAGCTCCAGCGATAAAAAAGGAAAATCCGAGGACAAAAAAGAAAAGGTAACCATGGAAGTCATGGATGTTGATGGTAATATTATTCGCACGGTAAAACACAATGTAGAAACGGGTGTTAATCGAATTTATTGGGGATTGCGTCGAAAAGGAGTTCGTTATCCTAATTCACCTAAGTCAACCAAACCTGATGCACGTGAACCGGGCGGCCCTCCCGTTTTACCAGGTGAATACACTATTCGTTTATCCCATGGGAAGGATTCAACATCACAAATCGTAAATGTTATTTTAGATCCACGTGTAGGTATTAATACTCGAAATCTGGAACGGCTCCAGCCGATATATGAGCGGCAAATGGAAATTACTGCATCGGTCACCAAAGCCATGGATCGGATTCGGGAATCAAAAAAGATTATTGAATCAATAAATAAAATGCTGGATGCGAAAAAGAATAAATCACATAAAGCACTCAAGAAAAATGGTAAATCAATGACCGACAGCCTGAAAGTTCTGGAAGAACTTATCGTTAATAAAAAAGGACTCCAGGGCATTGTGAGAAGTCCCAATATTCTCAGTGGAAAGATTGGCGCCATTAATGGGTATTTATACAGCAATTTGACCGGACCTAATTCAAGTCACGATTACTTACTTGAATATTCAGAAACTGAAACGGAAAAAGTTTTAGATAAAATAAATCAATTTTTCAAAGATGATTGGCCAAAATATCAATCGGCAGTTGAGGATGAAAAATTATCCCTATTTAAAGACTATAAACCGATTACGGTAGATTAGAATAAATAAAAAAGGGTCGTACTTCGACTCTTTTTTATTTTGCTGTAATAGTCCACTCAAGAATTCCATTAAACTTGGTTCCTTGAATCACCGCTTTCTTTGGCGTGGTTGTGGATGATCCATCCACACTGGTTGCATTGCCCGTCACTGTATATTGATAAATCGTTCCACCATTGGCATCTTCCAGACGGACAATAGTCGTATCACTACTTTTAAAATCTGTAACAATTAATGTGGATGCCACGGATTTTCCTGCCTGCAGGTTGAAGGATAAATCAATTGTTTCATCAAAAGTATAATTGTCTCCGCGAACGCTAAATGAAAAAGCCGATGGTGTATTAATCACTACCGGAAGATTCTCCACCAATCCATGATTCGGGTCAGGCGGGCCGACGCAGGAAGACAAGAAAAACGATAAAAGGGTAAACGATAAAAATTTCTTCATTCGCCTAACGTATCCAGACTTTCATCTTGTCCCAACTGCAACTCTTCAATTTTATCCATAGGTTTTTCTAATGCACGGCGGCGTGTGCCAGTAAGATCTTCATAATGCGTAGTAACTGTCCCCAGTGTTTTTCCTAACGCATCAAGTTTCTCAATAAATTTTTCCCATTGTTCCTTAAAGACGCCAACCAGTTTTTGCATTTCACCCGCTTTTTGCTCCATTGAAAAATTGGAGACAGATTGTCTAATTAGTGACAATACAGCATAGAGTGTAATGGGTGAACAAAGTAATACTTTCCTGGAGAGTGAAAAATCAATCAAGTCTCGATCTTCTTGATTTAAAAAAGCATAAATACTTTCATTGGGGATAAACATGAGCACATAGTCCACCGTACCCCCTTCAGGGTCGATATAGGTGCGTTTCTCAATCGCTTTCACATGCTTGCGAACGTCCGCAAGAAATGCCTTTTTCTCAGCAGCCTGCTCATTTTCATTATCCGTACCTAGATAATTTTCATAATGGGTTAGGGGAAATTTCACATCCATATTAAGACATTTTTTATCTGGGAGTTTAAAGGTGAAATCAGGACGACCTTCCCCTGCTTGGGCTTGCTTTTCAAAATTGATTCCTTCCACCAATCCCATAAAACTAAGAATATCCTCCACCATCCGTTCGCCCCATTGGCCTCGCGCTTGAGAACTGGATAAAATACGGGAAAGTTTTGTTGTTGTATCAGCTAGGTCACCAATCCCTTTTTGAGAATTTGCAACCTGCCCTTTCAGTTCATTGGTGGATTTATCAAGTCCATCCAACTTTTTCTTCATTTCAACCAAAGATTGATCGATCAATTCTTTTTTCTGATTCAATTGCCCATCAGAAGATTTTACCAATTCACCAAATTTATTTTCTGCCAGTTTTAGAAAGGTCTCTAAGTTTTGATCTAATGCTTGTTTGGATAAATCGCCAAATTCAACTTTAAGCTGATCTCTGCTAGATTGGGCAGCATCGATCTCTTTTTGACGAAAGAACCAAACAATTCCTGCCCCTGCCCCAAAGCCAACCAGAAATAAAATAATGCCAGTAATAAATGTCATGCTATCTCTATACTTCCCTTCAATTCTAAAATGTCTGCTTTTTCTTTTAAGGCGTCAATCACAAATTGGATATGTTCTGTCATGTCAACCTCAAGTTCTTCGATACTTTGAAAAATATCTTCCCTTAAAACGGATGCGGCGAATGACTTTTGTTTCAATTTCTTTTTCACGGATTTTGGTTTTACTTCAAAAATTGACTTAGACGGACGTACATAAGTTACGGCAAAAATGAATCCGGTCAATTCATCCACGGCGAAAAGTGCTTTAGCCATAAAGGTGTCTCTGGAAATTCCTGAATAAGTCGCATGGCCCATAATGGCTCTGGTGATAGATTCGGGATATCCTTTTTCTTTCAGGATTTTGTTCCCCCGAAAGGGATGTTCTTCCATGGATGGATATTTCTCATAATCAAAATCGTGCATAAGTCCTGTCATTCCCCATTCATCGGAATTACCATCATATTGTTCTGCCATTTTCCGCATGACTTGTTCTACACCCAATGCATGTCGTCGCAAACTATCTGTTTTGGTATATTCATATAGCAGTTCCAACGCATCTTCTCTTGAAGGAAAACTTGCCATTAAACGCCCAAAAGATCAACAACTAGACGAATAACTTCTCCCGTGGCCATACCTTTATTATGATAGGGCAAATCTCTATCTCCCCAAGCAGTTCCGGCAATGTCAAAGTGACACCAAGGAATATCATCATCTACAAATGCTTTCAGGAATGCCCCGCCAGCGATTGTACCCGCCTGCATGGGTGCGCCTACATTTTTTACATCGGCTATTGCGGATTTCACTTGTGCCAAATATTCATCCCAAAGGGGGAATTCCCAAACTTTTTCTGCTGTTGTTTTGGAAGACGATTTAATGGATTCTACCAGTGCTTCATCTGTACCCATGATTCCTGTAGCCACATGGCCTAAGGTTACCACAACAGCGCCAGTGAGGGTGGCAAAATCAATCATATATTCCGGATCATAATTCTTGGATGCATAGGATAAAGCATCGGCTAAAATTAAGCGTCCTTCTGCATCGGTGTTCAACACCTCGATTGTTTTGCCATTATAGGCGGTGAGCACATCTCCGGGGCGATAGGCCTTATCACCACTCATATTTTCAGTAGAAGGAATAATACCTACAATATTCATTTTTGGCTTCAATTCCGCCACTGCTTTCATGACACCAAGTACTACACCGGATCCACACATGTCGTACTTCATTTCATCCATTTTAGCCGATGGTTTTATGGATATGCCACCACTGTCAAATGTGAGACCTTTACCCACCAATACTTTAGGTTTTTGTTTTTTTGGGCCACCCATATATTCCATAATGATAAATTTTGGTGGCACTTCTGTACCTGAGGCTACACCAGCTAAAGCGCCCATCCCCATTTTGGTAAATTTTGCTCTATCAAAAATGGTCACTTTCATGCCACCGGATTTCCCAATCTCTTGCGCCTTCTCAGCCAAATGAGTCGGCGTAGCCACATTCCCCGGACGATTCTCTACATCTCTGGCAAGACACACACCATTGGCTATGATGGCCCCTTTTACTACAGCTTGTTTATTGTCGCCAATGATAGTGGCACCCTTCATGTCGAAAAGGTCTTCGTCCGTGGTCTTGAATTCATTGAACTGGTAACTACCCAACACGAGGCCTTCTGCCGTAGCTTGGGATTGATAGTCATCCTTCGCTTCTACAGGTATAAGGAAAGAAACAGACTCTACTTTATTAGCCACACACGCTTTGGAAACACCACCTCCGGCTTTGCGCAAAGTTTCTCCATTAAGTTTACCTCGTTTGCCGAGACCAAATACAAATGCAATTGCACCTTTTTTTCCAACAACTGTTTTGACTTCACCCACCTTACCTTTAATGAGATTGGCCGCCAGAGCATTAGAAAGTCCTCGTCCCAATTTCCGATTCACACCTTGGAATTGACGGGAAAGTTTCAGATCATCATAGATGCCTACCGCAATAGCATCTGCTTTGATATTACGCCAATCGCCTGAACTATGTTTTATTTTTGAAAGATGTGCCATCTTTAACCTCAAATTTTGAATGAATTAAATATTATCTAGGCATAAAATTAGTATTTTCATTTACATTTTCAAATATGGGAATAAATAAAGTGAATTGTTTATTCAAAATACTCCAAATTATTTTGAACATGGTATTTAATCATATTATAAGTAATATTTGTGTGATATTTAGAAGAATAATATGAAAAACAAGAATATAAAACCACTGCATCCAGGCGAAATTCTTTTAGAAGAATTTTTAACTCCCTTGGGATTAAGTCAAAATAAAATATCCAGAGATAATTGGTGTCCTCCCCGTCGAATTAATGAAATTGTTTTAGAAAAAAGGCGCATTACCGCAGATACAGCTTTAAGGTTGGGGCGCTATTTTGATATGACACCCCAATTCAGGTTAGGTTTACAAATGGATTATGACCTAAACTTAGAAATTGATAGAATCGTTGATCCTCTTGATAAAGAAGTTAAATCCTATTTTGATGTATCTTAAATGAATCAGGAGCACAAATCATGAGCAAACACTTTCTGTCATTAATATTATTTACAACTTTATCAATTGGCAATTCAAAAGGACTACTTTCTAGTAATTACGATCACCTTGTTGTTTTTGGCGACAGCCATTCAGATAATGGTTTTGATGATGGACATGGATTTGAACTCTATTCAAATGGAAAAGTATGGCCTGAATATTTGGCGGATCGATTGGAAGTACAATCATTAGAGGTTAGAGCTTGGGGCGGTGCGTTTTCTGGCATGGGCAATGAAGGAAATAATGCCAAAGATTGGTCGGGCCTATTATGGCAAGTTCAACAATATGCTCCATCGACTAACATGGATAGTACATTAATTATTATCGAAATTGGGTTTAATGATTTGCATGATCCAAATTATAATATATCTCCTACTCAAGTAGTTGATAATATTATAAGTGCAATGAGCGAACTATCATCCAAAGGAGCAAAACGCATTATACTCTGGAATTTAAATACGTCATTAGTCCCACCTGCCTTCACGAATAAAAATTATCATATGTATGATTACTATAAAGACAAAATTGAATTTGCACAAAAACAATTTAAAATCTTCAATACAATTATTGAAGATTCGGTGATTCAATACAATTCAAATCAAAATAATATACGGGTAGACCTGTTTGACGCAGACTATGAGATAACAGAGATTTCAAAAAAGTTTGAAGATATAACAACTCCCTATAAAAATTCCAAATATTATCCAAAACAAGGTAAATGGTTTTGGTTTGATCAATGGCATTTCATGACAGAAACCCACAAATACATAGCAGAACAAATTTATTTATCATTGTAGGAAACATTTTACTCATTAAAATCTTTCGAATTTGTGGTTGAGTTTATTCGTTATGCATCGAGGAGAATAAAATGCCAATAACTGGAGAGTGTTTTTGCGGCGAAGTAAAATACCAAGTAAATGGTATGCTTCGCGATGCTAGATCATGCCACTGTTCCCGTTGTCGTAAGGCATTCAGTTCTCAAGCGTCAGCTTACGCACTACTTAATCCAAAAGACTTTAAATGGCTTTCAGGTGAAGATCTTCTCACATCCTATGTTGGTCAGCATGGTTTCGGTCTCCAATTTTGTAGCAAATGCGGTTCTACACTTTGTGGTATTTTTGAGGATGCTATTCATGGTGTGACTTTGGGTTGTGTCGATGGTGACCCAAAAATTGAACTAGGTAGGCATATCTATGTTGGTTCTAAAGCGAGCTGGGAAGTTATCCCTGAAGGTGTGCTTCAATACCAAGAGGGTGCGCCTGAAAATGCATAACAAGTTGCTTCAGCGGAAAAATTGCTCGCTCACGCTCGCAGTTTTCCGCTGAGCAAGGCGTTAATCGGCACTTTAATACGATAGGCTATCGTATATTCCGCCATGAAAGTTACAGCTTTAATACCTAGATCACTCATTTTTGAGGTGAAAGAACTCACTAATGGAAAGAACATTACTGATTCATTAATTAAGGCACTCACAGAATGGGTGGACATTAAAAAAATCAAAGACCTGAATCTTCAAGTGTCAGAAAAACCTTTGGAATTCAAATCCGATTTTAATGCACAATCAGCAAGAGAAACCAACCGCTCGTGATTGTTGTTGATACTTCGGTCTGGATTGAATTCTTTAAAAATCACTCTTCTATCTTTCCAAAATTAAAAGTCCACCTCGAACGAGGGGAGGTGATTGCCGCTGAACCTGTTTTTGGTGAACTCATGCAAGGTGTAAAAAACAAACGGGAAAGAGCCATCATATCCAATTATTGGCATCACCTTCCCAAATTCTCCATGGATGGAATATTTTTTAAGGCAGGCGAAATATCCGGAAATAATAAATGGATCGCCAAAGGAGTTGGCCTAATTGATTCCGCTATATTAATTTATGCAAAAGATCGAGGATGTCAAATCTGGACCTTAGATAAAAAACTGTTATCTATTATATCTTACAAAGATCGATTTAAACCATAATATTCAGATGAAGAATGAAACAATCAACATAACAGAAAAATTCGAATTATTCTCCGATCAGTGGAGCCCCAAGGTTTTTGCTGAAATGAATGATTACCAATTCAAACTGGCCAAAGTAGAGGGAGAATTCGTGTGGCATTCCCATGACGATACGGATGAAACATTCATTGTGATCGAGGGCCAACTCACAATTGAATTCCGTGATGGTAAGGTTGATTTAAAAAAAGGCGAAATGTTTATCGTTCCTAAAGGGAAAGAACATAAACCCATTGCGAAAAGAGAATGTCATATCATGTTGATCGAACCAAAAGGTGTTGTGAATACGGGTAATGTTGGTGGTAAACACACAGCCGAAAATGATGTTTGGATTTAAAGTCTAAATCGCACCCTCAATAAGATTTTCTACGACTGATGGATCTGCCAATGTAGAAGTATCGCCCATATTATCCGTATCACCTTCGGCAATTTTTCTTAATATTCGTCGCATGATCTTTCCTGACCGTGTTTTAGGTAAAGCCGGTGTAAACTGAATTTTATCTGGTTTGGCATGGGGACCAATTTCTTTCACAACTGTTGACCGAATATCATTTATAATTGAATCGGTTACTTCTACCCCTGTCATTAGCGTTACAAATGCATATATCCCTACACCTTTAATATCGTGGGGATATCCCACAACAGCTGCTTCTGCAACACCATTGGCTTTACCGATTCCACCTTCCACTTCGGCTGATCCAATTCGATGTCCGGATACATTAAGTACATCATCTACCCGTCCAGTGATCCAGTAATATCCATCTTCATCTCGCCGTGCCCCATCTCCTGTGAAATAATAGCCCGGAAATTCAGAAAAGTATGTTTCAACAAATCGATCGTGATCGCCATAGATAGAGCGCATTTGCCCCGGCCAGGAGGCCTTCATTGCCAACAATCCAGATACATTGTTACCAGAAATTTCATCTCCGGAATCTGTAAGTAAAACAGGCTCAATACCATAGAATGGGAATGTAGCAGAACCGGGTTTAGTCGGGGTGGCACCAGGTAATGGTGTCATCATTATACCGCCCGTTTCCGTTTGCCACCACGTATCCACGATAGGACATTTTTCTTTTCCCACAATAGAATGATACCACATCCATTCCGGCTCTTTAATAGTTTCGCCTACTGTTCCCAATAATCTAAGAGAAGATAAATCATGTTTCTCAACCCAAGTATTGCCTTCTTTCATTAATGCTCTTAGGGCGGTTGGCGCTGTATAAAAAAGGGTAACTTTATGTTTGTCAACCACTTCCCAGAATCGGCCGAAATCGGGATAATTAGGCACACCCTCAAACATAACTGAAGTTGCACCACATGACATTGGACCATACACAATATATGAATGGCCTGTAACCCAACCAATATCTGCTGTGCACCAGTATATATCGTCTTTATTATAATCAAAAATCTGCTCAAACGTGTAATTGGCATAAACCAAATATCCACCTGTTGTGTGGAGGACACCTTTTGGTTTACCCGTTGAACCAGATGTATATAAAATGAACAACGGGTCTTCCGCATCCATTTCTACGGGAGCACAATTAGTGGCCGCCTTCGCCATTTCTTCCTGCCACCATACATCTCGACCTTCCACCATATCAACTGGCTCCCCTGTGCGATGAACCACAATAACGTGTTCGATGGATGGGGTTTGCACTAAAGCCAAATCGGCATTGGATTTCATTGGGATATTTTGTTTCGTTCCACGAACACCTGTATCCTGTGTGATTAAAATTTTACATTCAGAATCATTTATTCGGTCTCTTAACGAATCGGGACTAAATGCTCCGAAAACAATGGAGTGAACGGCGCCAATCCGTGTGCAGGCCAACATGGCCACCGGTAATTGGGGTACCATCTGCATATACATACAAACGCGATCACCCTTTTCTACACCCAGGCCTTTAAGTACGTTGGCAAACTTCTGAACCTTTTCCAGCAATTCTGCATAAGTGAAATGTTGATCTTCATTCGGATCGTTCCCTTCCCAAATGAGTGCTGTCCTATCGCCATTCCCAGCTTCTACATGACGATCCAAACAATTATAACTCACATTGAGCTTACCACCTTCGAACCATTTTATATTGGCATTCACGAAATCAAATTCACCGATAGAATCCCATTTTTTAAGCCATGAAATTCGTTCAGCTTTATCTGCCCAGAATGCGTTTCTATCTGTAATAGATTGATTGTATTCAGTATGATATTGATCCATGTCTTTAACATGGGAATTGATTGAGAATAATGACGGCGGGTTAAAAACTTTTACATTCATATTCCCCCCCTTTTACATTCATATTTCCCCCTTTGAATGGATACTAATTGAATTTATTGTTGAGATAATAAATGTATATTAGTGTTTGAGTGAGGTAGAAAATTAAGGGTTAATTATCTTTCATTAAAACATGTTTTTTCAAAATCCAACCATTCACATTTTGATATTTATTTTGATTGTCTAAATAGATGCGCACACGGCCGAATAACCTATCCCCCGCCACTTTAGAGATGACAACTTGGTCGCCTTCGTTCAGCAAAAATAATACTGCTGATCCATTTTCAGGTCCTTCTCTAAATGGAACCAGATCATCAATAACTTCATAAATAGTTTCACCAGTACCTAGTTTTATTGGTGATATTTTGACTGTCCTTTCAGAATCGCCCTCGGGCACTTCGATGCTGCCCTTCCATGTAGGAAACCGACCATCCGTATTAATGGATAGTAAAACCGGTTCACCCATATTCCGCTTTATGGGAATTCGAACTGGGGTATAACCACTAGAGTCTGCTTCAGCGGTAGACAGCGTCTCACCATTCTGGGAAATGCGAATATGACCATTGGGAATAGGATCACCGGAAGCATCATCCACGATGCTAAGTTTCATGATATCGGCCGGAATAAGAATATCAAATTGGGTTAGTGTTATCTCCCCACTGGCTGCATTGAACATTCGATATTGAAGATCATAGGCATCCCCAAGAGGTTCCATTTTTGCCACATTCCCAAGTGTATCCGAATTCAATATATTGGCGGGTAGGATAATCTGGATAGATTCATCGGGGAAAAATAATTTCTGCATATATGGTTCTGCCGGGTGGTTCCGGGGATATATACTAAAACGATAAGCCGTAGGCGTCACCTCAATCGGATTGACAGTTGCAATGATGCTTACCGTTTCCGATTCCTGAGCTTTTATTACCGATAAAATTGAATCAACTGCCGTGGAATCTTCTTGAGCAAATGCCAATGAAAGACATGTTATAAAATAAGTAGGTAGAAAAAGTTTAGCAGGATTTCCCATGGGGCGTTTTCTTATAATTCCCTTTTTCATCTTTTTTAACCGAAACCATGACAATTGTGGCAACACACGCCAAACGAGGATCAGAATTTCTGCCCTCTGCATAAGCATCCACTTGAATTTTGAAGGATGTATTTCCTGTATCAATAATGGTTGCAGTAAAATTTACCCAATCTCCCAGATAAACCGGTTCTTTGAATTCCACCTTATCAATGGTGCGCGTGACGGCGCCATCTACATCGGCCCCCTTTAAAAATCGATGGGCCACCTTGGCCGCAGCCAAGTCAACCCATGCTATCATTTGTCCACCAAAAAGAGTGCCCACCACGTTTATATGGTCAGGCATAACGAATTGTGAATATTTAGCTGAAACTCCCGGCATTATTTTAAAATCCTTTCCTGCAAAACTATGCATTGGTTATGATAAATAAAAAGCCCCGCAAATACACCCTCGAGAAATTCTGTTTTCCCTGAAGAGCACGCCACACCTGCGGGGCTTGATGAAAAAGTTTATCTTCAAGATGATATTGGTTTCAAGTATTTTTTTTATTTTAGGGATAAATATTCTTTTGCCATCCGTTCTCCCTCGTCAAGATCTACTTTTGTTAGGATAAATGCACCGGCAATAAACAGGACTGAAATAGCTAAAATTCCCATCCGTGGATTTCCGGTAACCAATCCAACATATCCCATGAGTGGCGGTCCAATAATGGCAGCAAATTTCCCCAACATATTATAAAACCCATAAAATTCTGCTGCTTTTTCCTTCGGTATAATACGTGAATACATAGATCGACTCAAGGCCTGTATACCTCCTTGGAAACAAGCGATAAGCACGGCAATTGCGTAAAAATGCCATAACTCTTGTACAAAAACTCCAAATATTGTAATGCCGATATAACCGCAAATAGCCACATAAATAGCCTTTTTAATACCAACCTTAAATGCGAACCAATTATAAGCAAGGGTGGCGGGGAAGCCTACAAATTGAACCAACAACAGTGCTGTGATTAGTGAACTTGCAGGAAAGCCAAGGCTTGTGCCATAATCCACAGCCATACGAATCAAGGTATCCACCCCATCGATATACAACCAATAGGCCAGCAGAAATGTGCCCACAACTTTCAGATGCCTTATCTCCCTAATTGTTTTCCCCAACTGGCCCCATCCTGCCCCAACCGCTTTCATTAATCCGATGGGATGATGAATTCGCGGTTCTTTTACAAATACCATAATTGGAATTGAAAATACGGCCCACCATACTGCCACCATGATAAATGAAATTCGAATAGCTGTAGCACCATCGGGGATTCCAAACATATCAGGATTTTTATACATAAGTACGTTGATAAGAAAAAGGATACCACCCCCAATATATCCCAAAGCAAATCCCAGAGATGAGGCATAATCAATCTTCTTTTTTGATGTAATTCCCGGTAGTAACGAGTCGTAAAAAATATTTCCACCCAAGAATCCCACCGATGCAATAATATATAACATAACTGCCATTTGCCATTGCCCTTGGCCTACAATCCATAAGGAGCCGGTTCCAATTATGCCAAGAAAAGCGAATAAGATTAAAAATTTCTTTTTGGCTGTACCTCTATCGGCAACGGCGCCCAAAAATGGCGCCATGGCAGCAACTATGATAGATGCAATAGAATTTGCCAATCCCAAATACCATGTACTTAAAGTAACACTGTCAGTATTGGACCAATATTCTTTAAAGAAAATTGGGAAAAAGCCTGCCATGACAGTCGTGGCAAAAGCGCTATTGGCCCAGTCATAAAAGGACCATGCCACAATAGATTTTTTTGAATCAATCATTTGGATGCCTATTCATGAAAAGAATATAGTTTTTTACCATGCCTGAAAGTAAGAACTTATCCGAATCCAGGATGATGTATACCCAAACGTGTGATAGGTTAAAAATGGTACATACCATCGCAATCCTAATTCCAATTCAAATGGAACTGGACCAAATTGCTTAAAGGGGTCTACATTTAGAAAATTTAATTTTATGAATTGGGTAGTTCTTGTTTTTTTTGTATCATAATTTTTTCGGGATACCATCCAACTATTCCAATCAGCACTGCCGGAAAAATATTTATCTCGGCCCGATGCCATCCAATCCATGCCAACAGAAAAGAACATTCGCTGAGGCCATAATTCCATTTGCCCTTGGATCGCTCCGAGCACTTGTCCTCCCTGCTCAAACAAAACAGCATTGCCGATAACTTTTGATATTGAATCAATCCCCGTTTCCTGAATCCACAAAAAGGAATAAGGCGGATTGATTATTTCTCGACTGGAAGATGAAAGGCCTATGGACCAATTTACATTAATAAGCCGGCCCCACATTTTACGGTACAATTCTCCAAAAACCCTTCCCCGCCATTGGGTTAAGCCATTGCTAATAGGTAATTGTTTGAATTGGTTGGGGATACCATTGTCATCGACATCCTTAGGATAATATTTTTTTAGTCGTTCTCCAAATGGAAATGTGGCATCAATTCCGCCATAAAGTGAATATTTATTCTTACCACCTCGCCAAGCCGGGTTCCCGAGGATGAGCACATTCATACCCATAGTGACGTTCCCCAATCCCGAATTAGATTTTAATTTTGGATAATATTGATTTAACAAATCATCCATAGGCGTAATTAAAGAATCGCTGGAAATTGACCAGCTGTGGGTTTGTTCATATTTATTCAATTTCGGAATATTCAACACAAAAGTTGATCTATCCGTAAAGCCATATTCAATGAGGAAAGTTTGGGTGGTTTTACTCCGTTTCCATTCTTGGGTAACTGTAAAGTCAGTGCCATTTAATTGATAAGTGAAATCCTTCCAACCATTTTTGCCATCGTGACCTTTCCAATTTCCCCTTGCAATTTTCTGCTGAAGGCTGATCCGCCAAACATTTTGGGGAATAGTGAAATGAGTTTGAGCTAAGGAATAAGTAAAAAGTAAGAAGTAAAAGGGGAAAAGTTTTTTGCCCATAAATTATTGATACAGTAAAAACTGCTGACGGAATTCATTGAACTTTAACACATCCTTCAGCCATAGAGGCGGCAAATAATTAGCCGGTTTTCCCTGAGCGGCAAAAACGCGTAGTTGGCTATGGCCAAAAAGCTTATCAATTCGGTGCAAAGCATCCCATTTGAATTGGCGGGGGTACAATTGTCGAGATAACACCATTATGGCTGTTGCTGTGGCCAATGGATCAAATCGATTCGGATCGGTAATATAAATATCCACGCCGCTGCAAACTTCATCCACATGAAGGGGTACAACTTTATCCTCTTCTTTTTTACGAGGGATATACTCTACTACGCGAAATTCCACACCGGGCAATTTTAAGAGGAGCAGTTTTTCGGCCAAGTGGTATCCAGAAAGCCATGGTGCACCAGCACGCATATAGGGTCTATCTGTTCCTCGGCCATCATTTAAATTGGTACCTTCCAAAAGTCCAAAACCTACATAAGCTAAATTAGTCTTAAGTGTGTTAATCTTTGGCTGGGGGTTAATCCAGGGATGTTCTGATTTATCCAACCAATAAGATCGCTTCCAATTCGCCATTGGAATCACCGTTAAGTTGGCTCTTTTTAAATTTTTAATCCAACCCATTTCATTGGCCATAATTACCATTTCTCCAATGGTCATGCCATGACGAATTGGCACCAGATGATAGCCTTCAAATGACTGGAATTGGGAACGAATAACCGGGCCATCTATACGATCACCCCGTAGCGGATTTGGACGATCCAACACCATGACTGGGGTATTCCAATGGCTGGCTACTTCCATTATTTTAGTCGTGGTCGCAACATAAGTAGAAAAACGCACGCCCGTGTCTTGAATATCTACAAGTATCAAATCCAATCCCCGCATGGACCATTCCGGTGGTTTTACATTTCGGCCGAAAACTTCGACAATTCGGGCATTATAAATGGGATCATACTTTTGATCTCCTTGAATTCTAAACCGTTCATTTTGCTCTGCGAATAAACCATATTGGGGTGTAAAAATTATTTCAATATCAATCTTTGGATGCGCTTTTAAAAGATCAAGAAGATGTGTTCCTTTTCGATTCACAGCCGTTTGATTGGTGAATACACCGATCGTTTTTCCATATAATGGCTTAAAGTCCATTTGCTCAAGAACATCGATACCATAAAAAATGGCAGGATGAAACGAAAGATCGGGAACGGGCATTACAATACTATGATTGAATTGCTGCCCGGCCAGAATTGAAAACAATAAAATTGCTTTCATAAAATATGGATAGATTAATTTTCCTCGAATCATCGTCAGGGAAATCTAATACGAATTGTGGGAATTAATCCTGATAGATTCGATGAGTCCTACCACCAATTGCTGTGGCCAAAACATAGGGAGTAGAATTGATTTTTTCAGCAATCATTTCCATGCGAACATCATCATTGCCGCTCTCACCGATTAAAAGAACCTCATCACCGAAGACCGGTTTAGTCTCTTCAAAATCAACCATAAATTGATCCATACAGATACGACCGGCAATTTTGAAATGTCTTCCATTAAAACTGACATATCCGCCTTCATACCATGGCCTGGGAATACCATCGGCAAAGCCACATTGAATTACGCCAATATTTGTTTCAAACTTTGTTTTATAGACACCGCCATAACTTACCTGAGTTCCGGCGGAAACTTGGCGAACTTCAACCACAGGTGCCCTGAACTCCATAACCGGTTGAACCGGTAAAGATTTGGGCACTTCATTGGATGGGAAGGCACCATAAAGTAGCATTCCCACACGGACAATATTATACGAACTTTGGTCCATATTTAATACGGCACCACTATTGGAAAAATGAATATATTTAAATGCGTATCCTATTTCGTCAGCAATATCCAAAACAATTTTAAACTTTGCTTCTTGCTCATAAGCATAGGATAGATCACCTTCATCCGCCGTAGAGAAGTGGGAATAAATCCCTTCACATGGTATTTGAGGATTATCCTTCAAGGTATGAATTAATGTCTCAATTTCAACAGTGTTGTACCCGAGACGCGTCATACCAGTATCCACTTTTATATGCACTTTTGGGCAGACATTTTTTGCATCATAATATGAAATCAAATCGGGTAAATCTGAACTGCTAGAGATATTTAAAATCAAATCATTGGAAATGGCCTTTCCCAGTCGAGCAGAGTCTATTCGGCTAAAAACTAAAATTTCCGATTTTATACCCGCTTCACGCAATTCAATACCTTCATCCAAATGAAATACGGCAAAAAAACGGCATCCGTGAGATTCTAGTGATTTAGCACAATCGACACCACCATGACCATATCCATTAGCTTTCACTACTGCCATGAGGGGCTTCCCTTGTACCTGATTTTGGATTAAATCATAGTTAAGCTTCAGTCGGTTCAGATGAATTTTTGCTTTGGGCCCTACCATAATTTTTTCTCAAATAGAAACAGGTGAATATTGTTCCGATAAATATTTTTTCAACTGGTCAAAATCTGAAAATATTCTTGAACTGCAGGCCATAATCCATCCACTCAGGTCTGGTTCCGGTAATTTATTAATCAAAAAAACGGGCTTTTTACAATCATAAGCAATAGTGACTTCTGCATGTGTTCCCGCACCTTTCAGCACATTCTCATCCCAAAGACAAATAATATAATCTGAATGGTTACGGACTATATCAATATCTCGATCTACGCAAATACGGATAAAATCTGCATATTTTTTCGGATCGGAATTTTTCCATTCTCGATAATTTTCCGCACCATTTTTCTTTACTAAGGATTGAGATTCCTCCACAGGGTTGTAGACAGAATGATTTAAATGCTTAACAAGCCAATTGGTAATATCTATGCGCCAGCCGGCACCCTCATCGATAGCAAATTCCATAGCGCCGGAAAGATAGGCTTTCATTGTTTCATCTTTCGTTTAAGGAGATATCCATTTAACCATGTCCAGCCAATGGCAATAACTAATGGTGCAAATATCTGGGGCCAATCCACCCTGTTAAAAAAAATAATTCCTCTCAAATCGGATAAAATCATACTTAAGGGTGAGTAAGACAAAATGGTTCCGATTGTTTTGGGATAAAAATCAAATTCCACCAATACGCCGGTGCCAAACAGAACGAACATAAACATGGTTATCACGATAGACAAATAGGTTGAAATCCTGTCGGTTAAAACAGAAAAAGTAATCACAAAATTCCCCAACATAAATGTATATAAAAAGGTGAAGACGGGAATGAATAAATACGCTGTCCAATTTAATGGCTCTGGTAAAAGGACCGTTAAAACACTCATTGCAACTAAGACATAAACTAATGATTCAAGGATAGATGTAGTTAAAAACCCAAGAATTAATTGTGTCTTGCTATAAGGCGCCAATGTTATGGGAATAAATGATTTTTTATGAATGCGCAAGTCAAACAAATCACGATAAATAATAGAAAAAGTCGAAAGTCCGGCTATTAAGAAGATGATTCCAGGAAACACCCATACTTCGTAAGGCACTCGATCTAGAGAACTGATCAATATATTTTTCATCACCATTGTTATGGCAATATGTAACAATAAAGGTAGCAATACCATAAAAGCGAGGGTTGACATTAAACGATGACGGATGAGCCATAATCTTCGAAAAAATAGCGCCTTAATCAATGTATCCCATCCTTGGCAAATTTGGCATCCATTAGATCTTGAAGGCCCAGCTTTTTCACACTGATATCTTTCATCACGGCAGAAGTAGCTGCATTAAGCACTTCAAAAAAAATATTTCTTTCACGACCATAAAAGTGAATGCTATTTCCAATTCTAGAAGGGTTTTTTACTTTGGGTAATTTGGATAACTGTTGAAATAAATTTTCCGGCAATTCTTCGAATTCAATTTGAAACTGGTGAAACTCAAAGGTACTTCCCAATAATTTATCCAGACTCCCATCCAAAGCAATTCGGCCATCCTCTAACACTAATATTCGATCATGAGCCGCTTCAACTTCCTGAAGAGATTGGCTCACATATACAATTGTTTTTACTCCTTTGAAGCGCAATAATAAGTCCCAAGTATGGCGATAAGATTCTGCATCCATAAAGGCGGTAGGTTCATCCATAATCAAGATTTCAGGATCATGGATTAAGGCGCGGAGTACCATTCCTTTTTTGACAATCCCCGGTGATATATCCTGAACCATTCTTTTGAGATATGGAATTATATGCAATTCCCGCGCCAGCTGTACCATGCGGGTGTTCACGGTTTCCACATCTATACTATAAAGCATTCCCATAAATCGAATATTTTGTTCAAGAGTCAACCATGGGTCAAGGTCAATTTCATGAGGGACAAAACCAATTGAGGACATCACCTCTAAACGCCGAGTGCGTGAATCCAATCCATTAATATAAACTTGGCCAAATTCCTGGTATTCAATCCCAGAAATCACTTTTAGCAACATAGATTTACCTGCTTCATTATCACCAATCACAGCAACGAGAGATCCTCGTTCAACACCAAATGTTAAACCGGCCAGTACAGTTTTATCTCCGGCTAATTTTCCAACTTTTTTGAGTGTAATACTTGCTTCCATCAGTGCGCTTCGTACCAAGATTTTCCATGGCCACAATCCACAACGATGGGCACGGATAAGGGTAATGCTATTTCCATTTCTTTAACAACCATGGACTCTAAAGAGTCTAACTCATTGTCCGGCACTTCAAAAACCAATTCATCATGGACCTGAAGTACCATTTTGGATTTCAATTTACCCGTTTCAATATTTTTCTGGATAGCGACCATAGCCAGTTTAATCATTTCTGCATTAGTCCCTTGAATGGGCATATTGATAGCCATTCGCTTGGCTGCTTCTCGATGAAGGTGGTTACTACTATCAATATCCCAAACTGGGCGACGGCGGCCCAACATTGTTTCAACATAATGGTTTTCGCGCGCTTTTTCTACTGTGGAATCAATATAATTCTTTATTCCGGAATAACGATTAAAATAGGCTTCAATGATTGCTTTGGCTTCTTTTAGGGGAATGCCTAATTCCTGGCTCATTCGAAATGGACCTGCGCCGTATAACAAACCAAAATTAACAATTTTTGCAGTCCGCCGCATTTCTGGAATGACATCTTCCATGGCAACATTAAATACTTCAGCAGCAGTTCGAGTATGAATATCTTCACCTTTATTGAAGGCATCTACCAATGCTTCATCCTGAGAAATATGAGCCATAATTCGTAGTTCGATTTGAGAATAATCTGCTGAAAATATTTTCCAGTCGTTATTTTCGCAACGAAATGCTTTACGAATTTCTCGCCCTTCTTCAGTACGAATCGGTATATTTTGGAAATTGGGGTCTCTTGAGGATAGTCGCCCCGTTGATGCCACCGTTTGACTAAATGTAGAATGGATCCGCTTTGTCTCTGGATGGATCAACGCCGGCAATGCATCTATATAAGTATTTTTAAGTTTATTTAGCTTTCTGTATTCAAGAATAAGTCCGGGGATTGGATTATCATTTTTCAATCGCTGAAGCACATTCTCTGCAGTGGAGCGCTTCTTTATTTCGGGTAATCCCTTAATATCAAATAATATATTGGCCAGTTGTTGGGTGGAATTCACATTGAACTCTGTTCCAGCTTCTTTCTGAATATCGATCACAAAACTATCGATCTTTTTTCCTAAATCGACGGACATAGTTTCCAACATTTGCCCATCCACAAACATGCCCTGAAATTCCATTTCTAGCAGGACTGGCAATAAAGGCATTTCAATTTCCTTGAAAAATTTCTCTATACCAACTTTCTTTAATTCATTCTCAAAAATGTAAGTGAGTTGCAGGGCGACATCCGCATCTTCAGCCGCGTAAAATGCACATTTTTCTAATTCCACTTCTGCCATGGTAATCTGGTTACGCCCTTTTCCTATCAAATCAGTAATAGGCACCATTCTGTATTCCAAATGCTCCATGCTGAGGTTATCTAATTTTAAATTGCGCGATTCGGGCTGTAACAAATGGGCGGCTATTAATGTATCAAATTGAATTCCTTTTACATCTATACCGTGCCGTTTAAGGATTAACGCATCAAATTTAATATTCTGTCCAGTTTTGGGAACAGATGCATCTTCCATCATCGGTTTAATAATGGATAATACTGAATTGAGCGCGTCACCAAATAAGTCAGGTTCTTTTTCTTTATATTGTATGGGAATGTAAACGCCAGTATTTGCTTTTGTAGAAAATGATAACCCAACAATTTCGCACCGCATGGGTATTACGGAAGTTGTTTCTAAGTCAAATGAAAGCCATTTACCTTTTTTCACCCGATTCACAAATGATCGAATTTCATCCTGAGTGAGTAAGGTTTTATAATCCTTTTCCGGCCGTTTCCCCTCAGTCGGTGCTTCCCCATGGAATGCATTAAGTTGCGTTTGGAGCGCCTGGAATTCTAATTCACGAAACAATTCATCTAATGCATTTACATTGAATCCATTTGTTTCCATTTCTTCGAAGTTTTCTTCGATATCCATATTGGTTACAATGGTGACTAGTTCTTGACTCAAAAAGGCATTCTCCCGACAATTCTGAAGTCCTTCCCGGGCCCGTTTATTTTTTACTTCATCCGCATGGTCCAGCGCATTTTCTAATGTGCCATATTCGTTCAATAATTTTACAGCAGTTTTTTCTCCGACTCCCATCACTCCAGGAACATTATCGGAAGCATCTCCCATGAGCCCCAAAAGGTCAATAATTTTTTCCGGCGGAACACCCCATTTTTCAATAACACCTTCACGGTCATAAATTTTTAAATCTTTTCGACTGCCCGATGGGGAATAAAGAAAGACATGGTCATTAATAAGCTGCATAAAGTCTTTGTCACCACTTACGATATAGACATCCAATCCGAATTCATCACCTTTTTTGGCTAAAGTTCCGATTATATCATCCGCTTCAAAACCCGGTCGCTCTAGTGTTGGGATGCGCATGGCGTCCATTAATTTCCCTAAATAAGGTAATTGATCCCGCATTTCTTCCGGCATTTTTTCACGGGTTGCTTTATATTCTGGGTAGCGTTCATGGCGAAAAGTTTTTTTGGATGAATCAAAGGCAGCCATGAGATAATCCGGTTTCTCTTGTCGTAGTAATTTGAGGACTTGATTAACAAACCCAAACAAGGCTGACGTATGCATTCCTTTGCTATTGATTAATGGATTTCGAATCATGGCAAAATGGGCACGATATAGCAAGGCATAGCCATCAATAATGAAAAGGCGTTTTCGGGTAGATTTATTAACTGACATGAAGCCTTTAAGTTAAAGGAAAATTGAAATATGATAATGGACAAAACTTTTGCCTTATGCATATTTCATGCCAAAATTCAAATTAGCAATTAAACCATTAATATAAGAGGTTGAATGAATTCTTTGAAAACTGAACGAACACGAGTTAAGCGAATCCCTGAGCGAGGTCACTACGACAAACAAACTATTTATTCCATAATTGATGAAGCCATATATTGCCATGTAGGCATTAATCATAACGATAGTCCAGTTGTTATTCCAACAATTCATGCCCGTAAAGATGATACCCTTTTTATTCATGGCTCTGCCGCCAGCCGATTACTAAAATCCGTACAAAGTGAAAATAATATGTGTGTTACTATCACTTTATTAGACGGAATTGTCTTGGCCCGATCGGCATTTCATCATTCTCTTAACTATCGTTCGGTAGTCATCTTTGGAAATGGAAAAATTGTAGAAGATGCGGATGAAAAAGGGCATGCACTTAAAATTGTTACTGATCATCTTATCCCTGGCCGTTGGGAAGATGCAAGGCAACCCAACCAAAAAGAACTGGATGCCACGACGGTTATTTCAATTTCACTCCAAGAAGCTTCTGCTAAAATTCGAAAGGGTCCGCCAGGGGACGAGGAAGAAGACTATGCACTCCCTGTCTGGGCTGGCGTTATGCCAATAGCGGTCACAAAAGGAGAACTCATATCCGATCCTGTTTTACCAGAAACAGTTGAAATTCCCGATTACCTCCATGAAAAATCAAAACATCACAAGGATTAGTATGGAAACATTGAAGAATTTTTATATCCTCATTTTTCTTTTTATCCTCGCAGTTGGAGGGAAATACAACTCAGGAAATAGTCCTGATAACAGGGCGGAGCGAATGATTCAGCGTTTCATGAAATCAAATAAAATCCCTGGGCTTTCAGTCACGGTTGGAAGGAAAGGAGAAATTGTTTGGAGCAAAGGATTTGGCCTCGCTGATATTGAACAAAATATTCCAGCGACGCCCAAAACACGATTCAGAATTGGCAGTGTTTCCAAAACAGTCACCTCCGCCGCCGTTGGTCGACTGTTAGACCAAGGTAAATTAGACTTGGATGCACCGATACAAAAATATGTCCACACCTTTCCCGTAAAAAAATGGCCTATCACAACGCGACAAACGATGGGACATTTGGCAGGCATTCGCCATTACCGAGGACAAGAAATGCTCAGTAATATATTTTATCCCGATGTAGCCAGTGGATTAGAAATATTTAACGATGATACCCTCCTCCATGAGCCCGGTTCAAAGTTTCGTTATAGCAGTTACGGATGGAATTTGGTGAGTGCTGTAGTGGAAGGTGCCTCAGGGATTGGATTCCTTGCCTATATGGAAGATTCCGTTTTTACATCGCTTGGATTGGAAACTCTCATGGCAGAGCATCGTGATTCTACCCTCTCCCCTATTGCCTCATTCTATCATATTAAAAATGGAACACCAATTTTAGCACCCAAAGTTGATAATAGTTACAAATGGGCCGGTGGAGGATATGTGGGAACCTCTACTGATATGGTCAATTTTATTCATGGGTTGAATCATTCAACTTTTATATCTGATAATTCTTTAATGGAATTACAAAAACCATTGCACCTAAATAACGGTAAATCTACGAATTATGGATTGGGGTGGGTGACGCAAAAAGATTTTTGGCGGAATAAGATTGTGGGCCATTCCGGTGGTTCAACGGGAGGACGCGCTATGTTAATTCACTATCCTGAAGAGGATGTGACCGTTGCTATTTTAGTGAATTCAGGAGGCGGCGGAAATTTGAACAGGCTTGCACGGCGGATAGCAAATCGGTTTATTAAGTAGGGGACACCAATCTGCATCCCCTAAAGTTGAAATTAAAATGTATACGATATATTCACGAATGAATTCCGCGGTGCGCCGGGCCAGAAATATGCGTGATATCCATCCCACTCATATCCATAACCAAATGTAGAATAGAGTTTATCAAATATATTGTTGACCTTCACCATCGCTTCTAAACTGCCCCATTTATATTTGGCACCCACATCCCACAATCCATATGGATCAATCATACCTTCTTCAGTATTAGCATTATCCACGTACATGTGTCCAATACGTTTCCAGTGAACGAATAATAACAAATTTTTCCGAGGACGATAATTCGCCGACAGATTAAACAAGGTTGCCGGAATATTGGGTAAACTTTTTCCATTGGTGAAATAATTCATAACTAACGCGCCATTGGCAGAAAGACTCCAACGTGGATTAAATGTAAATGCTGCTTCCCACTCAAAACCCATGTGATCGGTAGAATCAGCAGAATAATAATCATATTCTCCTTCTTGTGCCACGTCAATATTCTTTAACTGTTCATTCAAATACTGAATGTGATATCCATTGATTCTTGCACGACCTTTACCAAATGTAAAGTCCATTCCCAATTCTAGATCAGTAATGACTTCTGCTGCTGCCATGACTGGTTTACTCCAGACATCATCCGCATTAATAATTTGGTTATTGGCCGGTTCTTTCTGTGCTTTGCCCCAATTCACAAAAACGTGCAAAGAGTCCCCAATTTCCCAAATCATGCCTACACGAGGATTGAAAAAATTCCAATCGGCTGAAAGATTATGACCAGCCGCGTGGCCAATGGTTTCCTGTTTAAGCGTCCAATGATGATTTTGATTTTGAAAATCAGCCATTATGGTGAATGGCTGATTTTCCGGATGCCAAACGAAATGGGCAAAACTGGTAATGGAATTCTTTTCCCCTACATAACGATAATAACGATACCAATCATCACCCATGGTCGCAGCCAAAGTTGCATTTGAAAATTGGGAAACTTCCCCAAAATGGTCCCCAGTATAAAACCGCATTTCTCCACCAATATCCACACGAAGTTCCTTGTTATTCCATGTAAGCGTTGGAACGACGCCGTAATAATTATTGTCAATCCATTTTCGGCGCAAAAGATCGCTGGACATACTTTGTTCCTGGGTATCGCTGTATTGATTATTAACATCCAAATTATATGAATAATAATCCCGACCGGATTTAGCCACTTCGTAATACCCTTTTCCCATAACGAGATAACTTATATTTCGAAAAAATAAATTTTCACGAATTCGGGTAGTAGTATTTAAAGAATAAATTTGTTGTAGGAAATCATCCGTATATGCTTTGTAACCGGCACGGCGTTTGGTTCGATCTTTGATATCAGTCATGTAGATGCCGTCCCAGAGGAGTTGGGTATTCTCATATCCAATATGAGCGCGGAATTTGTTGGTCATTTTTTTTCCACGGTGTTCCAACCCAAAAAACATACCCTTTTGTTTTGAATTATGATTTTCCCGATAGCCATCAGATTCAATCTGTGATACGCGAATGGTCATACTCAAATCCTCCCCTAAGTCCTTACCGGAACGATATCGAACGCTATATTTTTTTGTATTCCAATCTCCCGATCCAAATGATGTTTTAATCTCACGCTTATGGCTACCAATTTGAGTATTCACATTGATGGATCCGCCAAAAGCCGATGAACCGTAAAGGCTGTTTCCGATTCCCCTTTGGATTTGAACATCACTAGCATCAGCCAAAAGATTCCCATGATCTACCCAATACACTTGGTGGCTTTCATTATCATTTAAAGGGACGCCATCAATCATGACCCCAATCTTACTTTGGTCAAATCCACGAATAGAAACATAGGAATATCCTGTACCATTTCCACTTTCACTATAAGCCCAAACACCTGGCTCGGAAGCGAGAATCATAGGTACATCTTCCGCCGTAAAACGTGTTTCAATTTCTTTTGCCGTAAGATTGGAAAAAGATACAGGGGTGATTCCGGCCACGGCACGAGTTGCCTCAACCATAACTTCAGCCCCTTCTAAAATTGTTGGGACCATAAAAATCGTCATTTGATCCTTGGGAGTTGTGGTTATGGTTTTATATCCAATGAATGAGAAGATTATTTCATCAGCATTTTTTATGGAAAGGTCAAAGACCCCTCTATCATCAGTAATTGTTCCCGTTTTTCCGGAAACGATATTCACTCCCACGAGTGGCGTTTGAGATTCTCCATCTACAACAATTCCTTTTACCACAATAGTTTGTGAAAAAAGTTGAGACAGACTTAAGATTAAAAGTATAGAAAAAAGGCGTATGTGTTTCATAGTTTGATAATTCCTACGCTGGCATTATCCAGATCAGGTTTATGGGTATATTCTCAGCCGATTCGATCTGGTTCAAAACAGCACCCCAAACGAGTTGGGAAATTAATAATCATATCTTTAAGATTCCAAAGGATGGTTTTCCTCCACACTTGGAATTTTCATTGCAATTCCCCTATCTTCGTTACCATAATAAATGAGGAATATCTATGTCCAATAAACAATATCCAGAAATTACAGTTAAAGCATTCCTACTGGGAATTGTTCTATCCATGATCTTGGCAGGTGCCAATGCCTACCTCGGCCTCTTTGCAGGCATGACTGTTTCTGCCTCTATTCCCGCAGCAGTTATTTCAATGGGGGTTTTATCCCTCTTTAAAAAATCTAATATTTTAGAAAATAATATTGTGCAAACAGCCGCTTCTGCAGGTGAATCTTTAGCCGCCGGTGTTATTTTCACTATTCCTGCCTTAGTTCTGCTAGGATACTGGGATACATTTGATTATTGGGAAGTGGCGAAAATTGCCGCAATTGGTGGTGTAATCGGTGTTTTGTTCACGGTGCCATTGCGTCGAGCGCTCATCGTCACAGCGAAACTCAAATACCCAGAAGGTGTTGCTACAGCCGAAGTTCTACGAGCGGGTGATGAAGCTCGGAAAGGTGCTGCCGATGATGGATCCGGTGGGCTAAAAACAATCGGAATCGCCAGTTTAGTTGGCGGTGCAATGAAAGTCTGCCAGCAAGGGTTCGCCATGTGGCACGCCGAAATGGCCGGAGCGGCAGCCGTAGGAAAATCCATCTTTGGTATTGGAACCGATTTATCCCCAGCCTTGATTTCTGTAGGCTATATTGTCGGTAGAAATATTGGAATTCTGGTTGTTGCCGGTGGATTAATATCCTGGGCAGTGGCTATTCCAATTTATTCTGCAATAATGGGATTTGAAGGCGATGCACTCGATTCAGCATGGGATATTTGGAATTCCAAGATTCGTTACCTAGGTGTTGGTGCCATGGTTGTTGGTGGCGTTTGGTCATTGATTAAATTATTCAAACCTTTGGTTGAAGGAATTAAAGCGAGTCTTAATGCAGTAAAAAACAGAACTGACGACTCAGATGTTCCTTTAGAAGAACAGGATATGTCTATCAAATATGTGGGTATTGCTCTTTTAGCTTTACTCGTCCCAGTCTTTTTACTTTATTTGGATATTATCGGCTCAGTAGGAATCGCCGCTTTATTAGCAGTCGTTATGATGGTCTTTGGGTTTTTATTCTCAGCAGTGGCTGCCTATATGGCTGGTGTGGTTGGGTCATCTAATAATCCTATTTCGGGTGTGACGATTGCAACAATACTATTTGCCTCCCTACTTCTGTTGGCCCTTCTCGGTACAGGTTCTGGTGTGGGAGCGGCCAGCGCTATTATGGTTGGAGCCGTAGTTTGCTGTGCCGCCGCCATTGGAGGCGACAATCTTCAAGATTTGAAAGCGGGTCATATTCTCGGTGCGACGCCATGGAAACAGCAGGTTATGCAAATTGTCGGTACACTTGCTGCGGCCGTCGTCCTTGGTTTGGTTTTGGATATCCTCCACACCGCTTATACCATTGGATCACCCACTCTTTCAGCGCCTCAAGCAACATTAATGAAATCAGTTGCTGACGGTGTTTTTACCGGTGACTTGCCCTGGACCTTTGTTTACATTGGCGGAATCATTGCCATTATCCTGATATTAATTGACCTTCGGCAAGAAAAGATCGGCTCCGATTTCCGCGTCCCGGTTTTGGCCGTTGCAGTGGGCATCTATTTACCAATCACATTAACGGTCCCCATATTTTTAGGTGGCATGATCAATCATCTCGGTAAAAAAGCCGGTGGATCCAAAGCATCAGAGAAAAAAGGTCTCCTCATGGCATCGGGATTAATTACTGGAGAAGCCCTAATGGGCATCCTAGTTGCAGTACCTATTTTTATTACCGGTCAAAAATACTGGTGGCCGAATTTTGAAGGTCTTGAATTAATGGGCCCGGCTCTCTTCATTGGGGTAATATACTGGCTCTATAAATCCGTATCGAAAAAATAGTTACATGAAAATTTCAGACGCCCTCCTGAAGAAGCTTCCGAAAGTAGAGCTTCATTGTCATTTGGATGGCAGTCTGAGAATCGAATCTATTATTGATCTGGCGCAGCGGCACAATGTGTCGCTGCCTAGTTCAAATGCCTCCGATCTAAAACAAATACTCGCCATTGGAAAAAAGCGTGGTTCTCTTGAAGAATACATTGCCCGCTTCGATATTACTCTCAGCGTAATGCAAACGCCCGATGCACTCAAACGAATCGCCTATGAATTGATCGAAGATGTGGCCGCAGAAAATGTCCGTTACATCGAAGTGCGTTATTCACCAATTCAACATACATCCAAAGGAATGACTCTCGAAGATGCGGTCATTTCTGTTCGCGATGGACTGAAAAAAGGTGAGAAGGATTTTGGTGTAAAGTCAGGAATTATCATTTGTGGCATAAGACATATCTCACCACAATCGTCCCTCAAACTTGCAGACCTTTGCGTTCGCTTTAAGAACAAGGGTGTGGTTGGATTCGACTTGGCTGGTGCAGAGGAAAATTTCCCAGCCAAAGATCACCGAGAAGCATTTTATATGATTCTAAATCATAATATTAACGCTACCATTCATGCGGGAGAAGCCTTTGGACCGGCATCAATTCATCAGGCTATTCATTACTGTGGCGCTCACCGGATTGGTCACGGCACACGCTTGAAAGAGAATAAGGATCTGATGAATTATGTGAATGATCACCGTATCACTATGGAAATTTGTCTTACATCCAACTGGCACACTTATTCCGTACGGTCCTTAAAAAATCATCCTATGAGATTTTATTACGATCAAGGCATTCGCGTTACATTAAATACGGATAATCGCTTAATGTCTGATACAACACTCACGAAAGAATTTGGTTTAGCCCGAGATCTTTTTGGATTCACCCTCCATGATTTTAGAGAAGTAACCATTATCGCCATGAAGGCAGCTTTCTTATCTCATGTTGTCAGAAAAGAAATGATTAAAAATATTGCAGAAGAATTTGAAACTGATTTCGGCATTATGCCGGAATACATCGAACAAAAATAGAAGGGGAAATCAGTATGTTTAATAAAAACCTTCCCAAAAGTATCAAACCGGAAAGTTTAATGATGTCCTATGGATATCAATCCGAATGGTCAGAAGGCGCTGTAAAATGTCCCATCTTTCAGACATCTACATTTGCCTTTAGATCAGCGGAAGAAGGCAAAGCATTTTTTGAAGTGGCGTATGGTCTGCGGGAAAAAAACCCTGATGAAAATATGGGCCTCATCTATAGCCGCCTCAATAACCCCGACTTAGAAATTCTTGAAAATCGTCTTTGCCTCTGGGATAAAGCAGAAGCATGTGCTGTATTTGAAAGTGGTATGTCAGCCATCTCAACTGTTTTATTGGAATATCTAAAACCGGGAGATCTTCTTATCTACAGTAAACCGATATATGGCGGTTCGGATCATTTTATAAATCACTTTCTTACCAAATACGGAATTACAGTTCTGGGCATTCATGCAGACAATACAAAAGATGAAATTGTACAAAAGATAAATACTTCTGGATTGAGCGATCGATTGGGTGTCATTTATATGGAAACGCCTGCGAATCCCACCAACGCTCTCATGGATATTGCCATGTGCAGGGAGGTCGCTGATCAATTTTCGACACATGACCACCCTGTACAAATCGCTGTGGATAACACTTATATGGGACCATTATGGTCGCAACCACTAGCGCATGGGGCAAACATGGTTATCTATTCTGCCACCAAATATATTGGCGGACATAGCGATCTAATTGCTGGTGCTGTTCTTGGATCCAATGAAGTTATTCAGCGCATTAAAGGGTTACGCACTTTTTTAGGAAATATGACCGGGCCATGGACAGGTTGGCTACTTATGCGCAGTTTGGAAACACTAAAAGCGCGAATGGAAATTCAATTGAAAAATGCGACAATAGTTGCAGAATATTTAGACAATCATGATCAGGTTGAAAAAGTATATTATCTTGGATTTATCCCCGAAGGAACTCGCCAATTCGAGATCTACAAAAAACAATATTCATCTCCCGGTGCTATGCTCAGTTTTGACGTCATCGGCGGCGAAGCGGAAGCGTTTAATGTACTAAACAATTTAAAACTGATCCAGCTAGCCGTAAGTCTAGGCGGTACGGAATCTTTGGCTGAACACCCCTATACCATGACCCATGCCGATGTTTCCGTTGATCAAAAACAAGCCATGGGAATTACCGAAAAAATGATTCGACTATCTGTTGGTGTAGAAAATTCAGATGATATTATTTGGGATTTAGAACAGGCTCTATCCCAAGCTTAGCGATTCATCTTTTTCTTAGCTTTTTCCATTAGATTGTGTGTCCATCGTTTCACAGGTGGAAATACACTACCCAATAACATTAATCCAGGGATACCAAACATCCAGCCCTGGAAAATGGGTATTAATCCGCCAATAAGGCCGATGATAACTAATATGATGCCCACGATAACTTTGATGGTTTTTACAATTGGGTTCATTCTCGAATCACAGCAACTTTTTCAAATGAAGATGTACCTTTATTATCATAAATGGCAATAAGATAAACACCGGTTCCTACAAATTTTCCTGAATCGTCCCGTCCATTCCAGAAGGCTTGATCACCTTTAACATCCGAATTATTAATTGTCCTTAAAACATTACCGTTTAAGGTCATGATTTTAATTGAACTATTATCTTTCAATCCATTTACTGTCATTGGTTTTGAACTGGGAATACGAAAAGGGCTAGGGAAAATTTCTACCGCATTATAAGATTTATTTTCTTCAGAAAATGGAATACGAATTACACTGACGCCCTTATCTGTGGCGATGTAAGCCAGTCCTTCTTCCGAATCAAAAGTCACATCATTCACATGGTTCGACAGAAGATTGCTGTTAAATGTATTCAACCCATTGATATCAGGCCAGTATTCGCCATTTTCAGTCACAACATGAATACCATTGGATTGTGATGTGACCCATACATTTCCTCTCGGATCGAACCGTATTCGAGAATATTCATTAAATGCCACGCTGGGGAAATATGGATATATTTCGCCATTATTCGCAGTGGGACCAGTTTGACTCACAGGATTATTCTCCGATACTTGCAAATCTTTATGAATTAAACCGATGGGCGTCAGGAGCCAAAGTCGGTTTTTTTCAGAAACATTAATAGCCAAAGGGGTACGTTTGATCAAACCTGGATCAACTTCTACCTTCGCCCAAGTCTCGCCAGTTGGAGTCATCACATTGCCGGAATATTTATACATAACCAATCCAGAGGGAGACCCAATCCATATACGATTGAAATTATCCACCGAAATCGATTTGGAATCATTGGATAGTAATCCTCCACTTTCTTCAATTGAAAAATGGCGATATTGATCGCCATTAATTACGGACAGTGGCTTTTTGGTTATGTTAGCTGAAATTGCCCAAAGGTTATCCTTTTTATCAATGTAAATTCCCCCAACTTTATAAACGGGGTCAGTACCACTAGAATCTGGAACGAGCTTTGGATATGAAAGAATATCCGTATTGAGATAACCATTTATTAGACCAGTCTCCAAAATACCACCAGATTTAGACTGTCCCAAGCCTAGATAAACCATATCATTTACAATATTGATCCCCGAAAATAATTTACCCATATTATAATTAAGTGGAATAAGATTGATTATACTTCCAAATCCGATTGGGACAGATTCAGTGGAACCGTTATACCAAGTATATCCCTGTTTTATGGATATGCCTTTTTCACCAGCCATAATCAAATAATCAGGCGTTAAGAAAATAACTTGAGGACTAGAAACGAGAGGTTCATTTCCGGCAATCTGAAATAAACTTAATCCGTTAAATATAGCAAACCCAATGTTTGTACCAATAATAGATATTGAACCGTTTATTTTAATTACAGAAAAGCGAAATCCCGGATCAGAAAATTGTTTTTCAAATACATCTGTCCCAATGTGATAAATTACAGAATCAGTAACAGCCATGAAGTCCAATTCACCTCGAACGGCGATGGATCGAATATTTAAAAAATCATTCTCATCAGTAACAAGGGGAATCAGAGTTTCATTTATTTTGGCGCTATAAATCGCTGAAGATGTAACTATGGCTAACTCTCCATCTTTTTGGTCTATGGCCATCACCGGAGATTCTATTACCGGAAAAGGGTTCGTCCAATAGATTGGATGTATTTTATGGGGATTGCCGGATATTAACCCTTTATCCGTTAAAAGAATGAGATCATCCCCGAATTTTACAATATCTTTAATTTGACCAATCTCATTCCTGCCGTAGAAATCACGGTAATAAACTTTCTCATTGGCGTGAATGAATTCCATTATACCCCATTCACCATCATTTTTTACAGCACCATAAACCATGTCCTTATAGGTGACAAAACCCGCCACAGATTCAATGTCCAGTTGAAACCAATCAACAATCATTCCCGTTGAATTATCCCACACTTGGACGCCCATTTCACTACCGATCCAGATCAATCCCCTGGGACCTCTATGAACGGTTTGCAAGTCAGTGTCTCCCAATCCGTGGTCTTTGGTATAACCTTTATAAGCACTGGAATTCTTATAGTAAATAGCCAGTCCGCCTCCAGTTGCCAGAATAATTTCGTCCCCAACTCCAATGATATCTCTGACCGCCAATGAGGATGTAATAGACTTCATTTCGCCTACACGTACTTGGGCAAACACCAATGACGCCACCAGAGAAAATGAAAATATTTTCCGCATCAAATCTTAAAAGGCGCCGGTATGAAACAGAGAATAAAAATGACCAAACAAATGTACCCAATTTGTTTATTTTGTTCCGAAAGAGGCGCGTTTATATCTTGGATGGGCGGATGTTTTGTGGAACGCATAAGAAAGAGAATAAGCAGTCCCCAAACTAGCCAATTCAGTGAAAGGAAACTCAGTGGAATGAGAGCCAACATTGCTACTTTAGCCACCAAATTTTGTTTATTCCCTAACATAGCGTAGGCCACATGGCCTCCATCCAATTGGCCGATGGGAAGTAGATTCAGCATAGTGACCAATAAACCGATCCAACCGGCGAATGCGATTGGATGAAGCATTATATCTTGCGTTTCCAACAATCCCGGATGTGTAATCCAAGTGAGGACTTTCATAAGTATCGAGTCGCCCAACATAAGTGCGCCTTGAATATTCATTTTTTCAACTACATCAGAAAGTAAGAGACCAATAATTAATGCAGGAACAGCAATCACAAAGCCGGCTATAGGGCCGGCGGCGCCAATCTGAAGTAGTGCATCCTTACGATAGATGGGTGACTTAATTTTAATAAAAGCACCGAAGGTACCGATTAAAAATAAAAATGGAGGCGCTGGAATAAAATATGGCAATGTTGCATCCACTTTATGCTTTTGGGCATAGTAATAATGGCCGAATTCGTGTGTCCCCAAGATCAACATTAATGTAATTGAAAAAGGAAGTCCTCTAAATATTTCGATTGGATTTTCCCAGATTCTAGCCCCTTCCATCATTGCTCCGGCCAGAAGTGTGGTAAAGACAGTCAGTAAAAATAAAACCCAGTGAATTCGTGGTATTTTGGGTATTCTAAGAATAACGGATTCTTTTGATTCTTTCACCTTTAAATAAATTTGTCCATCTTGATTTTTAATCGAAAAAATACAAGTTTCTTTTTTCAGGGTGGATTCCAATTCGCTTTGTGTTGAGCCATCCACCAATTTTCCCACTGCCAGCCATTCGCCTTCGTTAGAGCCAATTTGATTTGGACGAAAATGAGTCTCTAGTTCTTTAAGAATTTGATGGAATTGGGTTTCAGTCATGATTTATGAATAAACTATGAATAATAAATTACAACAATCGGGAGGGGATTCGGTTCAACAAAAGGTATGAAATGACGATGGTCAGGAATCATTTAATAACTTAGAATCGTAACAATTCGCTATGCTCATTGTTGCAATCCATAGAGAGTCAGTACTTTTTATTGGAATGCTTCTCTTGCTTTTCTTTCAGCAATTCGTGCATACCCCTGCTTTGCATATCCAAAGTAATCTGATTAATCCAATATTTAGTTTGTTCAACATATCGATCCACCACTTTTTTGGGTACTTGTTCTGCCTGCATATGAACAATAATCATAGCCGAAACAACAGGTACATAAACCATGAGTGGATCTTTATAAAATCGATCTAATTGTCGAATCGTTTCCCGCCGCGTTAAATAGTCGATACGGTCTCCGTATAAACTATCGGCAAATGTCTGCTCTTCACTCCAAGCTTTTAAATAAAAATAAAGACGGCCATCAAGAATGCCACTGAGATAAGCGGATTTAATTCGGGAGGACATTTCAGGATTTCCATCCACGCGAGCAGAGACATTGGCCCAATCGGTCCCATCCCAAAGAAGTTTGTTTTGCTTCTCCAAAATCTGACCAAATAAACAGGCAGAAGCAATTATTATTGAAAGGGTAATTTTCATCGAATGTAAATAGTTTTAATATTCACGAATTCCAATATACCATAAGATGAGAGTTCATTACCATAGCCAGATTCCTTTACACCGCCGAAAGGTAAACGTGGATCTGAACGGACAAAATCATTCACAAATGCGGCGCCAACTTCCAGTTTGGTTTCAGCAATTCTCCGTCCTTTTTCAATATCAGATGTAAATACAGCCGCTCCCAAACCGAATGGTGTTTTGTTAGCTAATTCTATTGCTTCTTCCTCATCTTTCACAGTAATAATGGATGCTACAGGCCCGAATAATTCCTCATCAAAGGCTGCCATCCCCGCCGATACATTTGTTAAAACTGTAATAGGATAATAAGCACTATTTCCCATATTCGGGATTTCACTTTCGTATAATATCTTGGCACCTGACTCTAAACTGGTTTTCACTTGAGATTTCAATTCCTCCCGCGCTGCGATACTCACCATAGGGCCTACTGTAGTCTCATCAGCGAATGGATCACCCACCACTTGGTTTTTCATGGCAGCAACTATTTTATCCTCAAATTCAGATTGAATGGATGCATCAACTATAAACCGTTTCGCTGCAATACAGCTTTGTCCTGTATTCAACAGTCTCCCAGTTACACAAGCTTCAACTGCTTGATTTAAATCGGCATCTTTCAGAACCACGTAAGGATCGCTACCTCCCAACTCTAGTACAGTTTTTTTCAGAACTGACCCTGCTTTTTGCGCCACCGCTATTCCTGCCGGTGTACTTCCGGTGAGTGAAATCGCTTTCACCAATGGATTTTCGATAACTTCGCCCACTTTGGATGATCCAATGGTGAGATTCCGAAATACATTTGGGGGAAACCCAGCTTCCAAAAATAAGCCCTCAATGGCGTCGGCACATCCTTGCACAATTGAGGCATGTTTTAATACAGCCACATTTCCGGAAATCATGGCCGGTGCGGCGAAACGAAATACCTGCCAAAACGGAAAATTCCACGGCATTACTGCTAAAACAACACCCAACGGTTGGAAGGTTACATAGCTTTCACTTGCATCCGTTTTTATATGTTTATCTTTTAAAAATGCAGGACCATTATCAGCATAATATTCACAACAAAGAGCGGACTTTTCCGCTTCAACTTTTCCTTGAACCAATGGTTTTCCCATTTCGAGTGCCATAATTAGGGCTAATTCATTTTGACGCAATCGCAAGATTTCTGCTAAATTTCGGAAGTATTGGCATCTTTCTTTTATATCCAGATTTCGCCATTCGGTAAATGCTTCATTGACTTCATTTAAAACTCTAGAAATTTCATTTGAGGTCAATTCTGGGTATGAGCCCACCACATCACCATTTACCGGGTTGGTTGAAATAAGATCAGCCACAATTAATTCTATTATTGATCCATAGAAAAATTAAATATGCGAAACCAAAATGAGCCAAAGCAACAAATTCTCCTGATAAAATATACCAAGGCCAAGAACCCATATAATCCAATAGGGACCCCATGGGTGGCTTCCCCATGATCCAGAAATAATTGGCATCCAAAATGGTATTGGCGAAAAAAGCCACTGCTAAAAATATATTCAACCCAATAAAAGCTTTTTTTAAGCTATTTAAAGTTGGTCTCATCTCATAAACAACAACGGCATAAACCAGTGCCACCACCATCAAGTTATGACCAATGAAGAACCGGAAATAATGAAAATGGGGGAAATTTTGGATAATATCAGGTGTAACCATTCCTTGAAAAACGCCTGACAATCCCCAAAAATAGAGCACTTCAAAAATTCTGAAATTTCGTTGAATCATGACTAATGGCATAAGCAGGTTTGCCAACCGGCACAGGTGAATCGGTAGATGCAATGTTACATCAAATGATCCTGCAAAAATTTCTAGTAGAACCCAAACAGGATAGTTGATGCCAATGAGAACGCCTAGAATAAGCCCAACTCGATTTTGTTGATATTGATTTAAATGGTTTTTGGCAAACCATGGGAGCCATATTACGAGAAATAAAAATAAAAAAATGGCCGCCCAATGGGACGGCCCGAATAAATCAAACGAATCGTAGCTATTTAAATATTCAGCTACGGTTAATCGCATGATAAGTTTTACTCACCTTTTTTACGACTGCGTTTCTGGCCCCCGCCAATTTTTTGAAGTTGAACCATTGCCCCTAAGAGGGAAAATATAGCTAACATCCAGATTTGATTGAATGGACTCCCAACTGACCGTTCCATCCATCCGTAAACGAATAAACCAATCGCCACAGCAATCAGGATAAACCCAATTCCCAGACGAATTTTGTCAGTCAAGAAACCGCTCATGCTTTAGCTTTTGTAGCTTTAGTTTTTTTTACCGACGTAGCAACTTTAGTTGTGGCTTTTTTGACTGTTGTCTTTTTTGCCTTTGTTGCTACTTTCTTTGCGGCTGGTTTTTTTGCCGCTACTTTTTTGGCCGGTGCTTTTTTAGTTTTTGCGGCTGCTTTGGCCGGTACTTTAGCTTCTTTCTTTGGTGATGCTTTACTTTCCTTCTTTTGACCAACAGCAATGGATGCCAACCTTAGGCCCTTCAAACGCTCCTGGTTTCTTCTATGTTTCCTTGCAACTAACTTTTGTTTCTTATTCATGATACTTCCTTTAATGTTTAAATATTTAGTAGGAATGCCCATCTACGTCCCATTAAAACTTTGAGGGGCAAACTCAATCTGCTTCCACCTTGCAACGACGGAAAGGGAATCTTCTATCCTTTGCGGGAACGCGTGAGAATCGAACTCACCTCCTACTTTATCAGCAGGACAACGGTGTTGAAGACCGCGAGGGGCACCAGCCTCCTAATCATTCCCATATATTCGTCAAACTCGGTTATTCGGGGCTGTTTATGACCCGGAAATCTAATCCAAATTTCTTTTTCAATTTCTGTCCAATTTTATCTGCAGAATATTTTGTTTTATATCGAACAATTCGAACAGCGTGCAGTCTTTTTCCATTTGAATTCACTGTATGAACTTCCGTAGCATACCCATGACCTTGAATCTGTTTTTTTAATCTGTTCGCATTTTCATATTTACCAAAAGCACCAACTTGAATCACCCACGGTTTAGATACAGATCTTGGAATAACAATTTTACGTGCTGCTTTGGCGGATTTAATTTTTTTGCTAATTGAATTGGGATCTAACTTTACGAGTCGAGCCTCCCGCGCCGAACTGTCCAATCCTTTAATACCATATTGAGAAAAATTTAAACTAGGGTATAGTTGCTTAATGATTCGAAGGGAAGCCTTGGCAGAGTCTTCTTGTCCTGTAGCAAAATAGGAGTTCACCATAAGATCCATGGCACGTTGACGGTGATCTCCTTGGGGATATTTGTACAGCACCGTTTTAAACTGGACACCTGCTTGGGAGTATAATCCACGGGAAAATAAATATTCGCCAATCTTCATTTCGGATTTTGCAGCAAATTCTGATTCGGGAAACTTTTTTACGATAGATTGAAATTGTGCTAAAGATGAATCACCATTTTCAGTCACCATCGCCTCAAGAAAAAAAATGCCTGCTTCATCGGGGTAACGGGAGAGCAATTCGGATAAATTTTCTTTCACCTCATCCATTCTGCCCTTTTCTAGGAGAGTTAGATACAGATCAATATTTTGAGCAAAAAGTTGTCCTCCCCAAAGGATCGCAAAGATTGGAAGCCAACGCTTCATCATTTTTCATTAGAACTGGTTAATAATTGAATTATCTCATCAATCTGGTTGGACAATTCGTGGGGCTTGGAAATATGAAGGGATAACTTCAATTTCATGAGCCTCCCATGAACAGATCCTTTATTCTTTGAAAGGGCATCTTCAACTAGATTAAGAGCACTATTATGTTCACCCTTTTCTTCTAGCACATTAGCCAATTTGGCTAACGCATTCAAATTTGACGGATCTTTTTCAAGAATGCGTTCATAGAATTTTTCCACTTCACTGAAGCGGCCAAGATCAAATAATGCGGACTCAATTTTGGTATATACTACGCGACCTTCTTCCGGTGTAAATAAAGCATAACTTTCCCAATTTTCGATCGCCTTCACCAATTCCCTGTTTTCTGCAAAAAGATCGCCGAGCCTGAGATAGGGTAGTCCAAATTCAGGCGCCGTTTTGATGGCTTTTAAAAATTGCGCTTCTGCTTCCTTCTTATGTCCTTTTTCTAATTTGTCCATTCCTTGATATACCAAGAATCGAGCAATCTGGTTTGGGTCCTGGGATTGTTTCAACTTCTGAATCGATTTGGTAATCTGAGTTGCTTTATCCCATTCCCGCTGATTTTCAAATATTTTAAGTAAAAAATGATTCGCCCATAAATTTTTTCGATCCAGTTTTAATACCAATTCTGCTTCTCGCCGGGCTTTATTCAAATAATCCATCTGTTCAAAATCCAACGCTAAAGATTGATGAATATCCCTGCGGATATCATTGGATAAATTTGGACGAACAGTCAATGACTGATGAATTTTTACTGCTGCCTGGGTATGGCCTTCTTCCCGTAGGATATCTCCCATTTGAAGATAGGCGTTAATATGATTGGTATCCTGCTTAACCACATCCCTAAGATGGTTAAGGGCTGTGCGCGTATCACCCCGCACCATTGCATTTAATGCATGGGTATAAATAGATTCAGTGCGTTTTTGCTTTTTGGGGCGGTAATAATAAAATGTAAATCCGCCTGCCAGTATCAGCACAACGGCAGCCAGTATAATCCAATTCAAAATTAGATATCTCCATCTTCCGTATCATATATTCCTTCATCAATGGCCACATTACGAAGGTCATTTAGCTCATCTGATAGACGACGATTCTTCGTTTTTAACGATCGCAATTCTGATTTTCCGGACAGAATATTTGTCAATGCAACGCCATAACCTATTAACATACCGACGGTAAGGGCTCCCAGCATTACCACAGCAACTTGTACATTTTCATACTGGGCAAAGATCAAATCGACAGAAATAATATTTGTATTCTGCATCAAGAAGTAAAGAACAATTATCATCACGACCAATCCTGCAAATATTTTAACCATCTTCATCAGGCTGCCTCCATTTCATGGATTTGAACTATTTCGCCACGAAGGGTAATTCCCTTCGCATCATTAATTTTTACGGGAACAATATCTTTAATCTGGGCATCGCCCTTGTTAAAGATTACCCACTTATTAGAATCGGTTCGGCCTGCCCATTGATCGGCCGAGCGTTTACTTTCTTTTTCGACTAAAACCAATTCTACCCGTCCCACAAATTCTTTATTCCGCAGTAAAGTATGTTGTTTTTGTGTTTCTATCACCCGTTCCAAACGATATTGTTTTTCCGGTTCGGGAACATGATCTTCAAATTCTGCTGCTTTTGTTCCCGGCCGAGAAGAATATTTGAATGTATAAGCAGAATCAAATTTCACTGTTTCCATCACGTCCAAAGTTTCCTGGAATTCAATCTCATTCTCACCGGGAAATCCCACAATAAGATCAGTAGAAATGCCTGCATTTGGTAATGTTTTTCGAATTTTATCGGCAAGTGAAACAAATTCTTCTTTGGAATATGTACGATTCATCCTTTTTAAAACATGGTCATTTCCAGCCTGCAAAGGTAAGTGAACGTAGTTGCAAATATTATCATGCATGGCCATTACATCCAGAACTTCTTGGGTCATATCCTGTGGATGGGGCGAGGTATAGCGAATGCGTTTTAAACCAGGTATTTGGGCCACGGCATCTAACAATTGGTGAAATTCCTTACCATCGTGATTGTATGAATTTACATTTTGCCCCAATAGGGTAACTTCAACAAATCCATCGGACACTGCCCGGGCCGTTTCCTTTACTATGCCTTCCACACTGCGGGATCGCTCCCTCCCTCGGGTGAATGGTACAATACAAAAAGTGCAAAATTTATCGCATCCACGCATAATGGATATCCACGCATTGATCCCTTCATGGCGGCTGGGGAACATATCATCATACACTTCAAAACGGGACAGTTTGGTATCCACCAAATGGGTAGAAACGCTACTTCTTTCTCGAATCATTTCTGGTAGGCGACGATAGGAGTCGGGGCCCAAGACAATATCCACATAGGGTTTCGATTCTAAAATGTCTTCTTTCAAATTCTGGGCCATGCAACCAAGAACTCCAATAATCGTACTAGGGTTTTTCCGTTTAATCTGGTGATAAAAACCCAATCGGGAATGCACCTTATCTTCAGCATGTTCCCTGATTGCACAGGTATTTACAAAAATAGCGTCAGCGCTGTGGATATCATTGGATTCCGTATAACCTTCTTGGGTAAGTAGTCCTGATACCAATTCAGAATCGGCCACATTCATTTGGCAACCGAATGTTTCTATGAA
>JABGTK010000023.1 GCA_018647265.1 Candidatus Neomarinimicrobiota bacterium
ACCAATCCTGCAATGAGACAGATTAAAACGGCCTCCATGAGGAATTGCCCCAAGATCATAGTTTGGGTGGCTCCTAAAGCTTTTCGCACACCAATCTCTTTTGTTCGTTCTTTCACCGATACAAACATAATATTCATGATGCCTATCCCACCAACAATCAAAGATAAAGCAGTGATAAATAGCCCCGTCCCGCCGATTGCCAATTTTATGGCCTTGTATTGCGCTTCCATTGTAGCCGATTGATTGATAGCAAAATCGTCTTTTTCCATTGGTTTTAGGCCACGAAGTTGTCGCATAACACCATAAATTTCTTCTTTGGCTTCATCATAATTTTCTGTGTTCAGCTTAATTCTAACATTCATCCACCCTCGACGAGAAAACAATCGCTGATAAGTCCCAAAAGGCATTACCGCCTGATTATCTAGGCTAAACAGCCCCATGAATTTCCCCTGCTTTTTAAGCACACCAATTACTTTGAATTTATGGGAACCGATTTTTACATATTTATCAATTGGATCCTCTTCTGGAAATAATCCTTCTGATACATCACCGCCGATTACTAGGACCCTAGATCCTGATCTATTTTCCCCATCGGTAAAATATCTCCCATTCACCACATCTGCTGATTCATTTGTGGCCATATATTCTGGTGTTGTCCCAAAAAAGCGAGTATCGATCCGTTTGTCGTCCCGAATAATACTCCCACCCCGCTCTGACATTGGCGCAACTGCATCTACAAACTGGGATTTTTCTCTAAGTTGTTCTACATAATCTTCTTTAATGCGCGGACGATTTCTTAATTCCCACCAATCCATATCACCACCGAACCAATCCATGCGGCTAATAATTAACACATCCCGACCCAGGAAGGACATACTTTTTTCAAAAGTACGATCCAATCCTGAAATAAGAGTACCCATCAAAGTAACAGATAAAACGCCAATAACAATGCCTAATGCGGTTAAAATTGAGCGCGATTTATTTCCGAAGATCGAACCAAGTGAAATACGGAGGTTTTCCCAAAAAAGTCCTAACATGGTTAGTTACACGGAGGTAACAGAGGATCACAGAGATATAAATTAATTTTTACTCTGTGGTTCTCTGTGTCTTTTGTGATCTCTATGTTAAAACAATTTTTCACTGTGAATGGACCTTGCGTTTGGAAGATCTTACATCATCTTTAATTTTTCCGTCAAATAGATTAATAGTCCGTTCGGCATGATCGGCGATATATTCTTCGTGAGTAACCAAAATGATCGTATTACCCGCATTATGGAGTTTATCTAATATTTTCATTATTTCTACACCACTTTTTGAATCGAGATTACCGGTCGGTTCATCAGCCAAAATTATGGACGGATCATTCACCAAAGCCCGAGCGATAGCCACACGCTGCCGCTGTCCACCGGAAAGTTCGTTCGGCTTATGGTGCATTCGATCAGTGAGACCAACAGCGGATAAGGCTTTTTCAGCTTTTTCAATCCGTTCAGTTTTTCGCATATTTGCATAGATCAGAGGTACTTCTACATTTCTCAATGCAGTTGCTTTGGGTAATAAATTAAAAGTCTGGAAAACAAATCCAATTTTTCGATTCCGTATGGATGCCAGTTGATTATCATCCATTTCATGGACCAATTCGCCTTCGAATTCATATATACCTTCAGTGGGCGTATCCAAACAGCCAATCATATTCATGAGAGTGGACTTACCAGAACCTGAGGGACCCATAATAGAAATATACTCATTTTGCAAAATGGTAAGATCAACACCATCTAATGCACGAACTACTTCGCCGCCTACATCATAATGGCGTTTAATCTCTTTTAATGAAATTAGATCAGCCATAATTATTCAGATTTTGATGTCTTAATAGAAACACTGAAACCTTTTTTCTCTTCTTTTTTATCTTCATCAGTAGTTACAGCTTTGTTATGGGCTAAATCTTTACTGATGGCACGATAAGAACCGGTAACAACCTCATCCCCAACAGATAGGCCATTCAATACTTCGTAATGAGTTTCAGAAGAAATACCCACCTTCACAGGTCTAATATGAACCACTTTACTATCCTTGCTCGCTTTTTTCTTTTTACCCTTTTTATCATCCATTTCAGATAATTTTCCATCACGAAGGACGCCACTAAGTTTATCGGAAACAATAAACACCAATTCTTCCATTTTCTTCGCTTTCGGCTTTTTTGGCCCATCTTTTTTATCCGAACCTTTTCCTTTACCATAACTCATTTTTTCAGACCCTTCGGGGCGGACAGTCAAACTCTGAATCGGAATAGCCAAAACATTATCTTTCTTATCTGTAATAATATTAGCGGTAGCGCTCATTCCCGGGCGTATCCCATCCGGTACATCAATAATGCGAATCTTGACTTCAAAATTTGTTACCTGTTCAGCGGAACTCATAGCTGATGTTTGGGCCATATGAGCGATTTCACTCACAACACCAAAAAATAATGTATCCTGGAAAGCGTCAATTTCAATTTCTGTTGTATCTCCTATAGATACAGAAACGACGTCATTTTCATTCACATCAACGATGACTTCCATGCGATTCAGGTCAGCAATGATCATAAGTATTTCTGCCTGAAACATACCACCCACGGCCATTTCGCCTATTTCCTTATTCACCGCGGTCACAATACCGTCTTGGGGTGCCTCGATGCGGGCCTTATCCAAATCGTCTTTCCTTGATTCCAGAGAGGACTTGGCCTGCTCCAAAGAGCTTTTAGCAATTTGATAGGATGCTTGAACCGCTTCCAATTCCTGGTCAGATGCTAGATTTTGTTCATACATGGTTTCCACACGATTTTTCGATGCAGATTCTTGTTTCACCCGCGCTTCTGCAGACCGAACAGATGAAGCTGTGGAATTGTAATTGGCCAAAAGCTGCTTCCGATCTAATGTAATCAAATGCTGACCTTTAACAACATGGTCGCCTTCATTTACTGTGATGGTATCAATCCAAGCGGATGAGGTGGCAGAAATTTTCACTTCTGTTTCCGGTTTAATCTTTCCACTGGCATTCACTTTATGAATTACCGTTTGGAGACTCACTTTTTCTGTTTCTACTTTAATGGCATCTGTATCGTCCTTGCCTAAGCTGGCAACAATCATGACAATCATCAGGACACCTCCCCCGCCAAAGATGAGCCATTTTTTATTTTTAGTTAATTTTGATTTTGCCACAGTTCTCTCCTCTAAATTATTGTTTTTTTGAATCCAGCGTTCCCAATAAAGCTTTCAAGTTGGCCTGTACAATGTAGGCATCATACTTGGAGCGGATCAGAGATGACCGTGCTCGCACCACAGATACTTGGGAATCTAGAACTTCTAAAATTGTTGTTGACCCTTGCGTATAGCGCATTTGGGCCAGTTTCAAGTCTTCTTCAGCTGAAACAAGGACCGTTTCATTGATTGGTATAATTTCCTGGTAATTATTTAACTGATCTACAATACCCTGAAGCTGAACAGCTAAATCTTGAAGTTGAGTTAAATATTCCGATTCTGTTTTATCCACAACAATTTTTGCTTTTTGAATTCGAGTGGATATACTGTTACCGGAAAAAATTGGGATAGATATGGACAATCCCGTACTCGTCCTTTTTTGATCATTGTAACTGTTTGATACAGCATCACCAAAATTATCGGAACTTCCGGACATGCTAGCATTCGCACTGATAGTGGGCAAGCGGGATCCTTTAGCAATTTTTTCATTGAGTTCTGCCCCGGTGATTTGGTATTGTTTTGCCTTTACACTGGGATTGAATTTTTGAATGAGTCCAAACCCTGTTTCAAATTCAGGAATGATTTCTAGAGGTATTTCTACTTCTTCAATTCCAAAATCACGGTTGGCGCCAATTAAACCCATTGCATTTTTTAAAGATCGATAAGCGTTTTGAACTGCCGCATCATTATTCACTACGTCTACCCTTGCTTGCCCGAACCGAACTTCTGCTTTGAGAAAATCCGTTTTTTTGGCTGATCCTAATTTGTATTTTTGTTCTGCCAGGGCTAACTGCTGCTGGGAACTCATAAGATTGGATCGAGCCACATCCATTAATTGGGATGCTTTTAAGTAATTGAAATAGGCCGAATGCACATTACGAATAATATTGGTTTTTAATTGACGATCGAATTCTGCAGTAATGCGATAGCTGTTTCTGGCCTGCTTAATGGTATTCCACCACACACCCCCATCATAGATATTCTGTGAAAAGGAAATGTTGGAAGAGGCTGATATTTGACTGTTGATTTTATCCAAGGTGATTTCTCCCGAAACAGGATCATAAGATCCTCCGGTTCGTTCGGGAAACATGGACTTACTCATGTTTCCCGAAAACCGGAGTGAGGGCAAAATACTACTATATGACCCTTTGACACCTTGTCTGGACGATTCCAAGTCCATGGCAGATGCCTTGAGAGATTCCTTATTCTCCAATGCGATTTCAATCGCTTCTTTCAGAGAATAAGTTTGATTGAACCCTAATGCAAAGGGTATCAGAATTAAAATTCGTTTAATAATAATCAAATCCTTTCTTATCCAAAGATGCCTTTGGCACCAGCACCAATTCCGGCAAAAACTATCAATCCAAATATCCATAAAGCTGTCATTGTTGCTAAAGCGGTTTTGGTTGATTTATTATACAGGATACCCACGCCCACAGCTACTATAAAGACACGCCAAAATGCAAATATATCTACCCCGGCTAAAAAACTGTTAATGAAGTCACCCTGTTCCCCAATCCCTAAAACACCTAACCCGGTAAATATCATAATATTATCGGTGATGAATTGAATCGGTGTTTTGATGATATATTCAACCACCGATGGTAAATAGGCGAATGCACTGATGGTAAACATCTGTCCATATTTTCCCCCGCCCCCTAAAAACAAATTGGCTGTTAACATGACAAATAAGGACCAAAATGCAATTCTAATGGGCCATGAAATGGCCATACTTAAGAAAGTAAAAATAGCACCTGCACCTGTTTTAGAATAAATACTGTCGTAGCGTTCAGATAGAAATTGCTCTTTATTCTCTTCAGGAATTTGGGAATTTCCTTCAATGCTTTTTTCTATCTGTTCCCATTGCATATCTGCAATTAATTCCTGCAAAATAAACCCGGAAGCAACTGCCAAACCCATGAGTAAAGCAATCGGCATTAAAGCCTTTTTCCAATCAAATTCTCTAACAATAGTTTCCATGGTTTCACCGGGAGCGGTGATCACATTAATCATTGTGCCAAACATGTTATTCTCCTGCCCTTATTATCAAAATATCTAAGACGTTTGATGCCTTAGACTCAAAAAAGTTTCTTTGGTTGTCAGACATTTATATTTTTTCCATCCGTTTCATATTCTAGGATGTCCCCCGGTTGACAGCCCAATTCTTTACATATTTTTTCTAACGTAGAAAATCGGACCGCTTTCGCTTTTTCTGTTTTCAAAATAGACAAATTTGCCTGCGTAATGCCCACTCTTTCAGCCAAATCACCAAGAGAAATCTTAGATTTCGCCATCATTACATCAAGATTAATGCGAATGCCCATTAAACTGTGAGCTCCTGCTCTTCTTTCATCTCTGCCCCAATACGAAATGCTTCACCAATTACAATAATGATCATGGCCACCAATAGAAGACTCAAATTAAAATGGATTGTTGATTTAGGAATAATTGATTCAAACGAAAGTCTTGGCGTAATAAAAATGTTCAGTAAAATATCATGGAAAAAATCAAAAATACCGATTATAAGTATAGAAAAACCGATCCACCGTAGCCTGTTTCCATTTTTCATATTAAAAGGATCACCCTTTTTTACAGATCTTACCAGTTGTCTTAGCAATAATAATATCCAAATGATAAACCCAAAAATACTAAATCTTATCAGTTTTACGGGAATTAATAACCATTCCGGCGTGGGAGATTCAATAAGAGCGAATGCTTTTGCTTTTGCAATCTTAACTGGTAATTCTCGACCTGAAAATTCCGCGACACCTTCTTCTTCTACATTAAAATGAACCGGATAAAGTAATTTTGTAGTCTGATCTGTAATTCCAAATACAGGCCCTGCCAACAACATTAAAAATCGATAGCCAATATATAGCGCCAACAATGTGGTGATTGCGGTAATTAACCCGTCTGTAATTTTAATAAATAAATAAACACGATGCTCCGACATTGCCCTAATCCTTTAATTAACGGGGCCGATATTAGCACATATAGATTATAATTATCAATAAATATTTATTGTTTTTCGATATATTTTATTGAATTACCAGTTTACCTCCCGTTCGTTTAAAAGGATAAAATTTATAGGATTCATTAAAATAATCAATATTTGATCCAATTGCCTTCATAATTCCATTGGGTAAATTTTTATGATCAACAACAATAAAAGGTATAATTTTATATTCACCAATAGCCAAGAAATTTGAATTAAGTGGAAATTTTATTTCCCAGTGATCGGAGGGACGAATAATCCCTCCTCTCATAATTTTCGCCTCATTAATATCAATAATTTTTATCATTTCATTAGATTGGGAATTTAATAGAAGCAACCCCGTATGTATTGTTGTATCCCTCTTTACAATTCGTTTAGAATAAATAAATATATTCGCAACATCTGGTTTTAAATAAATATCGAAAAGTAAAAAGGGATACCTATCACCAGTATTTTCGTCTATATCTTCTTTCTTCGATACTATAGTTTCCAATTCAAACAATCGTGATAAAGTAACATCATTATACAATACCCCTTTGCTTGATATAATTTGTATATCCGGTACGACCTTACCATTCACAAATTCAATTTCTACCTTATTTAATGCATAATTTCCTATAAAAAAATATAACGAATAAATACCATCGCCAATCCCGCCGCTATTGGGACTACTTCCAGCCGGAAGATTGAGCGTAAAATTTCCCTCATTATCTGTTCTCGACTTAATATCAGTTCCTTCTAACCATATAAAAATTCCATCATGAAAATTTGATTTATCTAACAACACCTTTCCAGAAATAAATCTTTCGGGAATTGTATCTTCTCCAAAGAAAGGATTATCCTCACAAGCAATAACAAAAAATAACCATAAAAATATTGATTTTAAAATTTTGCTTTTCATAGACTACCCTTTATAGCGCAAGGTTAAAGGTGATATATCTACGTGTATCCCGCAAAAGAAGTCCACCTAAAGTTGTCTCATTTTTCTTTAGATTTCTACCGGCATAACTCAACTGACCTTTAAGCCGTCCTACCTTGGCCTTTAGAGTAATGCTTAAATCATAATTTGAAAAAGGTGGTAATTCAATTTCCGCAAAATTCTTGTCCGGCATGAGGATTAAACCAACCTGCTCTCCCTCACTAAACCATCGATAACTGATAGAAATAAATTTCCAGTTCCCTGTTGCTGCTCCAGTTATTTTTGATGCAGATTTAAATGGAAAAACGCTCATGTCTGAAATATTATATTTCGAAAAACCCACCTCACCAATCAAATGTTGATTGTACCCTTTAACCTTAAACTTTCCTTCAAAACCGCTCATCTGGGCAAATTCTATATTCTCGTAGAACCCAACCGGCAACCCCAACAAATAAGTAACGCGCATTTTGTTTATATAATCATTTTTAAAAAAACTGCCTTGAAATTCCAATTGATCTATATTTTCTAATTGTTCCTGTTTACTGACGATACTAAAACCCAATTCGAGGGATTTCATTTTTTCAGGAAATAATGAAAATGTTTTCCCAGAGTCGCTTTCTGTCAAACTTATTTGCTGTTGTAATGTGGGGAATTTCATATTAGAACCGGTAGTCATCCAAAAACCCATTGTCTGGTTTAGCTGCCTTCTCGACGCAATAGTTGACACTTTTACTATAGTATTTTTCCAATCATTTTCTCCGAAATTCAAGAATGCTTTACCGTCATTTTCCCCTTGATGATCCTTGCGAAATATTAATCGTGACTTACTATCTTTTACCACATCCTGTCTGATGCTTAAATCTAAATCGGTAAGCCAATGACCTTCATCGTCCCCCTTACTATGCAATTTAATAACACTGGCAAAACCCATTTGACTGCGGTTGAGATCTGCCCCTTTTAGGCCAATTTGGTTCACATTATTCATGGCCCTGTCATCCCAAAACCTTAGCACAGATTCTTCCATTTGGGCGCTGAACATTAATTCCACTTGGTTCAAATTGATATATTTTCTGGATTCAAATTTTTTGGCATTATGATCTAAATTGCGCATGATCATTCCTGACACATTGTTCAATCCCTGAATTTCCTGTAAATCATGATTACCAAATCCAAATTCCACCTCACCTAAGGGGCCTATAACCCCATTATATCGAAGGGCTATCATTTGATTGGTGGAATTAATTGAATTGTTATCCCTGTTATTATCAAATGATTGTAAATCCTTGGTCATGTTGATATCCAAATCGCCATAAAACCAATGATGTTTAAACTTTTGGTTTATATCGGCTGACGTGTGAGTTAAACCGGAAACTAGCCCGTCATTTTCCACTTCAAGGTTTTCAAACAATCGGGTGTAAGTACCCCGTTTTCGATTTAAAGAAATAAATGTTTCCCCAAATTGAAGTTGACCATTTACATTCCAAAATCCAGATTGATAACTGCCAAACTGCTGAGAAAACTTGACCCATTTATCTTTTGAGTTTTTGGGGACAATATTCACCACACCAGAAAATGCATCGGGACCATATAGAACAGAATGACCACCTTTTACAATTTCAATTTGTTCAATATTTTGCATATCGATCAGAGACAAATCAAAAACATTATCGAATGAACGGTTGAGGCGAAAACCATTATATAGAATCAAGACATCATCTGCATTCCCAGCACGAATGGATATAGTCTTTCTACCGCTAAGGGACTCCTCGATCTGGACGCTTTGATCCGTTGCCAAAAGATCACCTGCATCGGTAAATCCTCGCAACTCAAATGTTTCGGAATTAATAATAGAAACAGACTGGGGGAGATCTTTTTCTATGGATGGTTTACGTTTATCGCCGGAAGTTTCAATCGGATCAAATTGAAGGACTCTGGGTTTCATTACAACATTGGGCGATTTAAATAGGACATTTATTCTTACGGATAGTTGCTCGTATCCTATATGTTGAAATTTGACGATTTGATCTTGGTCAAATGAAGACACGTCCAAGATATAGTTCCCGGACGCATCACTGGAAACACCATAATCAGAATTCTCAGCCGTGATATTTACTCCGCTAAGTGATACTCGTGTAATCCGGTCCTTTATGGTTCCTGAAATATTTTGTCCCCATAATATGGCAGATAATAAGATATAATGTAGTAAATAATATTTTTTCATAACCAACCCAAGTAGTTAACCCTTTTCTCCATTAATTCCAGAAATAATATCATCTTTTACTGTCATAAAATATGCCAAGGCTGCTTCATGGGTATTATCTATTTCACCATCGAGGATTGCTTCTTCTATGGCTATTTTAATTTGACCAACAGCACGACCTTCTTTCAATCCACAGACTTTCATGATTTCTTCTCCCCGAACAGGAGATTGAAATGATTTAAAAGCATCACGTTCATTTACATCCTTCATATTGGTTTCGACCCGCTCAAAATTCCCAATATACTTACTAACTTTATGAGGGTTTTTGGTCGTGATGTCCGCTCGACATAAAGTGAGCAGATCATCGATATCCTCCCCGGCGGCTACCATAACTCGGCGAATGGCAGAATCGGTAATTTCTTTCTTCGCCAATGCAATGGGACGCAAATGAAGGAGTGTCAGTTTTTTGAGGTACTCCTTTAATTCGTTGGATAGTTTCATCCGTTTGCCCACTTTATTGAGCATCCGTTCACCCACCGCATCATGACCGTGGAAAGTATATCCCTTTTTTTTATCAATTCGACGGGTGTTTGGTTTCGCAATATCATGGACAAGG
>JABGTK010000024.1 GCA_018647265.1 Candidatus Neomarinimicrobiota bacterium
AGAAATCTGCGCTTCAAAAGGGAGAGCAATGGGATCAAATCCATTTCCATTATTGATAAAAACCATACTTTCTAAAGTATTTGCTTCAAGATAAGGAGCGCTGATTAGCGAATTACCAAAAATATCACTCAGGCTAGATTGGGCATAATTTAGGAAAGTTTTCTTTTCTTCACCAACAAAGGACATGGCATTAGAGATACAAGAAAAGCCGCGCTCCGGAACAAGATCATTGAATTGATCATCATAATGGGCTTCAACAATATCGAGAATATTATCGTTATCGAAATCGTCAAAATAGACTTTTCGCGGATGGGCTGGCGAAAAATGATATTTTGTATTCACACCCCAGTTTGTGGCCACAATATCAAGTAATCCATCTTCGTTAAAATCTCCCGTGGCCACACCATTCCACCAGCCTTTAAAATTCGACAATCCCATATTGGCGGTAACATCTTTAAATTTTCCGTTGATGTTTTCAAGGATTGTTACCGGTCCCCATTCCATGGCCAGGATAAGATCGGGATCACCATCATTATCAATATCACTGAAAACAGATCCTGACACAAGACCGATTTCGGAAAAAAGAGACGAATTATTTGAACTAGCGACGAGTTTTCCATTTTGGTTAATATATAAAATTGATGATGCCGGTTTTGGATATTGGTTTGGAATAATCCGCCCGCCTACGAATACATCCAGATCGCCGTCCCCATCTACATCGGCTTGGGACATTGGACCCGCCATATGGGGCAAACTTTCAAACTCTCCTTTGGCTTTTCGGGAATAAGTAGAAATAAAGCTGGCTACCGGTTTATCCGATTCAAAATTGGTTTTGGCAGCCATTACACCATGGTTCCCATCACCATCTACGGTACTCAAAAGAGCTGTAAAATCTTGGTCCAAATTTTTCACGATAGAAAAAGGAACAAAGGAGTGGCCGTCCTTATTTTCAAAATGATCAAAAGATCCTCCTCGACCACCAGAAATAAAAATGTCTTCGTCCCCATCTTCATCTACATCCATCCATGCGACGCCGGGACCCAATTGACTAAAACGGTTTGGAAGCAAGCTTTGATTAGAAAAGTCATCAAAAGGATCTTCATGGTGGCTATGATCAAGGAGTTCGCTCACATCCGTAAAAATCGGCTCAACCAGTTTTTCGTCTACTGGAATCGGTACTGAATTAATTTGACGAATGGTATATAAATTATCAGCTTTCATTGAATCTAATGTTGTCATTGTACCATCTCGCCAACGGATTTCAACCGCCATGGATTGGTCACTCGCCGCAAAAACTTGGAGCGGATCATTAGCCGAAAGATAGTGCCCTCCGGAAATTACTTCCCGGGATTGCCTTACAGGGCCACCATTAAGGATGATTTTTGCACCAATTGCCTGTGAATTTGGTCGATTGCCTACCAATCGAATAGCCAATCGCTTTGCCGATGTATTATTTCTGAAAAGACCCAAGTTTTGGTTTAGGCGATTAATGACAATATCCAAATCACCATCATTATCCAAATCGGCAGAAGCCATACCGTGAGAAATATCTTTATCCAATCCCAATCCCCATCCATTAGGAATCGTTTCAAATTTGAGATTGCCCCGATTTCGGAAGGCAATATTCTTTAATTCTAAGGTAGGATAATTAAACATCATGCGTTTGAATTGATCAAAAGACCTTACATGGGCAAGCGCCTCTTTCTGTTTTTGGTTCGAGTCTGAATCTTGAACATCGTACATATGTCCGGTGGTAATTAGAACATCTTCAAACCCGTCCAAATCCACATCTATGAACATGCTAGCCCAGGACCATTCTGAAGCTTGTGTGTTGCTGAATTGAGATATTTCGCTAAAGGTATTGTCACCCCGATTGAGAAAAAGTGTATTATGCATATACTGGGGTCGGTCATCAATATCTCCAATAGATAATGGTGTCGGCGCCATGGTCCCCATTTGTGTTTTTTGCCGAATGTGAGATTGACTCATCATATCCGTAACAAAAAAATCTTGAAGCCCGTCATTATTCAAATCGGAAAAATCCACAGCCATGGACGAATTGCTGGTGTGTCGAAGGGCCAACTTTGGAAGGGCCCGAAATGTGCCGTCTCCGTTGTTGATCCAGGCTCGGTCGGGACTTTCAAAATCATTACAAATATATATATCAGGATGGGTATCATTATTGATATCACGGAACTGGGCCATGAGGCCCCAATCTCTTAAGTGTTCTTCAATAGATTGTCCGTTTTCATCAGTGAAGTGACTTTGGGTGATGTCTATTAATTTGAAATTGCCTTTACCATCGTTTAGATAAAATTGATCTACCTCCGCCATTTCAAAACGAAGTAGAATATTATTTCGGACTTCCGTTTCATATTCCTTATTAAACGGGGGCATGACGATCCAGCGATTGTTGGTCAATTCCATCAATGTATTATCAAAACTGATTACGGGTGGCGGTAGGGAATCACGCATAGCCAATCGTTTATAGTTAGTGATATAGAGGTCAAGGTCGCCATCGTTATCAACATCGGCTAAGGCAGAAGAGGTGCTACCGGGCCTATCCAAAAAAGAAGGTAAAATATTTTCAGTAAAGACGCCGTCACCATTATTAATAAATAAACTATTGGGGCCGCCCAATGCAGTGACGATTAAATCAAGATCACGATCGCCATCCACATCGGCAAAAGTTGCGCCAGTTGAATATCGGTCTTTGCATGCAACACCCGCCGTTGTGGTTGCATCTTCAAATTGCCAATCACCTTTGTTTATATAAAGGACATTGTGCTCCCGAATTCTGGGGATATAAATATCAATCCGTCCATCCCCATTTACATCGCCCAAGGCCACACCGGAGCCATGCATTAAATGTTGATTCTCAAGGATTTCCTGTTCGCCAATCCAGTTACCAGCAGTTACGCCTGTTTGGGATGGCGCCATTTCAGAAAATCCCGAATCTCCATTTCCAATTGGAACGGTTAATCTTTCAACTTTATAAACCTGCTCTTTTCCCCAACCCGGTTCATTTTGTTCACAGCCAATAATGAACAAGAACAAGATGATAACTGAAATTGATTTTTTCATAGCGGTGGCAAAATTACTGCCAAGCGTTCCATTGATTCTTTAGGAATCGGTTCGTTCAGTCCCTGTCATCGCAAGGACGATTTCGGTGCTTTCCCGGAATGAGGCGTGTTGCACGGTTGTGGCTTTATAAAAGTAGTAGAGTGTTAAAAAATAAAGTATATGGAACCACCATTCAGAAACTTTTCCGATAAAAAAGGCACCGTCAAGAATGACCATAGCCATAAATAAAAGAGTCACCGTCATAGTGGGTGGATAAAGTTTTCTTTTAATGGCAAACATTTGGGTATAAAGATCTCTTCCCATGTTTGGATGTGCTTCTAGGTATTCACGAATATTTACACCTGTTCCCACAAAAAAGAACATAACCAATGTTTGGGCGGCGATGAAAATGATACTGATAAGTAAATCCAGCGTAATATGATTTTGAGCCCAAAAATCAAAATAATGGTTTAGGCCGATTAGGACCAACCCAAAACCGGACACGGCAACCATGATGTAGGAGAGAATCATAAAAAACCACATAAAATCACCTATACGTTAAAGTGGAAATAAATACAGTCACCATCCTGCACGATATACTCTTTGCCTTGGAGTTGGGCCAAGCCCGCATCCTTGACACTTTTTTCTGATCCCAGGCGAACGAGGTCACCATATTTAATTATTTCAGCTTTGATAAATCCTTTTTGAAAATCGGTATGGATTTCACCTGCCGCTTCTGGCGCCGATGCGCCCTGTTTTATTGTCCACGCACGGACTTCAGTAGGCCCTCCTGTGAAATATGTTTCGAGTCCTAATAGGTTAAACCCGGCATGGATTAACTTATTCAATCCCGGCTCAAGAAGGTTGTATTCTTCAAGGAACATGGCTTTCCCGTCATCATCAAGGACAGCTATTTCCTGTTCAATCTTCCCACATAATCTGATGGCAAGGTTGTTTTCTTTTTTGGCAAAGTCGAATAAATCCTGCACGTGAGTATTTCTTTTGTCGTGGGTAATTTCATTTTCATCCACATTGGCTACATAAAGGATAGGTTTGCGTGTCAATAAAAATAATGCACGAATAAAAGGAAGTTCATCTTCTTCTGCGGTAAATGTTCGCGCCATATTGCCCGCATCACAATGTGTTTTTAAACGTGACACCACGTCAAGCTCTAGCTGAGCAGTCTTTTCTTTTTTTACCAGTTTTGATAAACGATAAACACTTTTTTCTAATGTATCTAAATCGGCTAGGAGTAGTTCTGTTTCAATCAGTTCTGCATCCCGTACAGGATCAACGCTTCCCTCAACATGAACCACATTATCATCTTCAAAACACCTAACCACATGGACGATTGCCGCTACTTGTCGAATTTGGCTTAAGAATTGGTTGCCGAGCCCTTCACCTTTACTGGCACCCCGGACGAGACCGGCAATATCTATAAATTCTACCGTTGCTGGTGTTACCTTTTCAGGTTTAAATATTTTGGTTAAATCCCCCAAACGATCATCAGGGAGCGCCACAATTCCCATGTGGGGTTCAATCGTACAAAAGGGGTAGTTTTCCGCCGGGACGGAAGAAGCAGTTAATGCGTTAAAAATGGTTGATTTACCAACATTGGGTAATCCAACGATGCCACACCGCAGTGCCATAAAATATCCTAATTAATATTGAGTTTAGTTTAAACAGATTTGTTTAAAAGGAGTCCAGAGCCGGGTCGCCGCCAAAATCATAGGTGAGATTATCAAACAGCCCAACTTGTAGATTTTTAGCGAAATAGATGATTCGATCTATGCCTGTACTTAACTCTCCGTCGGCCCAAACCATATATTTCCCACCGCGATTTATCAGCTTTTTAATATCAATCCTGTAGGTTACTTTTTCATGATAAGGACGAACTTGTCCTTTGAATTTGAGATCGCCGACGCCTAATGCACGGCCACGACCCTTGCCGCCAACCCAAGTTAAAAAGAACCCAACCAATTGCCACATTCCATCTAGCCCAAGACATCCGGGCATAACAGGGTCGCCTTTGAAATGGCAGTGAAAAAACCATAGATCATCTGTAACATCTAATTCTGCGATAATTTCACCTTTTCCATATTTTCCGCCATCATCAGAAATATGAACAATCCGGTCCATCATCAGCATTGGGGGGGCGGGAAGTTTTCCTTGATCCAGGCCAAAGAGTTTACCTAGACCACTATTAATTAAATCTTCTTTAGAAAAATTGTTTTTGCGCGACATTTATTGCTCCTATACAAGCCCCAAATTTACCTTGAAATAAGGAATTATTATGATAATGTTTTCTAACTAATTTTTTTGGCAAAAATACTTTCCTAAATTCAGGCTTTAATATTGGAGAAAAAAATGTCTAAATGGGTATTGTTATTAGGTGGCTCAACCGGTCACGGCGCCGCAACGGCCAAAAGATTGGCGAAAGATGGTTATGGTATTATTGCTTTTCACTTTGATCGTGGAGAAGCAAAAAAGATTGCTGAGGAAACCATTGCTGAAGTGAATAAAACAACAGGTGGCCGTTGCCATTATTTCAACACCAACGCCGCATCCGAAGAAACGATGGATAAATATATTCCTCAAATAAAAGAAATCACAGGTGGAGAGCCCGTGAAGCTTTTACTTCATTCCATCGCTTTTGGTACAACCACAAACTTTTTTGGCGAAAAACCGGTAACCCAACGACAAATGGATATGACAGTCCACGTAATGGGGAATGCCTTATTATACTGGACGCAAAAATTATTTGCAGAAAAATTGCTGGGAAAAGGTTCCCGCGTGATGGGGCTCACCAGCGAAGGTAATTATTTAGCCATGGAAGGATATGGGCCGGTGAGTGTTGCCAAGGTTGCCATGGAAGCAATCATTCGTCAAATCGGTTGGGAATTAGGAGTGCATGGAATTACGGCTAATGCCGTTCAGGCTGGCATTACGCCAACACGCGCTTTGACTAAAATTACTGAAAACTGGGAAGGCTGGATTGAAAGCACAAAAAGTAGAAATCCTATGCGACGAACAACCACTCCGGAAGATGTGGCCGGGACGATTTCTATGTTGTTAAAACCGGAAGCGGACTTTATCAACTGCTCCATCATTTATTGTGATGGAGGCGAGCACCGCTCTGGGGCGTTTTAGGAAGAAAGCGTTATTTTGATTACAATGATGATAGTTGGTCTGCCGTTAGGCAGGAAACGTATCGTTGCGAAGTAATTAACTAAGAACCGGAATCTTCAAGTGAGGCTCTTTGTTTTATAAGGGTAACTAAATCATGATGGTCTTTAGTGGGTTGCATCTGGAAACATGTTTCCGCTTCTTTCAATGCATAATTCCACCACCCTTTTTTGGTATACATGAGTGATAAATTATAATGGGCTTTACTGAGAGCCTGGAAATCTTCTCTTTTTAATTCTTTGTATGAATCGGGATAAAGACGGGTCACTTCACGAAACTCTAGGATGGCTTCTTCCACTAATCCTTTTTGGGCATACCATTTACCTAGCTTTAAATGGCGCTGTGGATCTTCTTTGCATCCACTCACAATGAATGCAATTGAAAGAATTAGGACTGTTTTGTTAAGACTAAACTTCATTTTAGAACCTTAAAATTGCGGTCTGTACCCTTAGAAATCCAAGTAAAACATTTAAGTATTTGCAGACAAATTAGAAGCGCGATGTGGATCCCGAACCAAGAAAATGATAATTAGCAGTCCGGCCAGCATACAGGCACCCAGCATTCGAAACAGAAAATCTAACCCAATAGTTTCGCTCATAAAACCGCTGGTAGTTATGGCAATTAAGACAAAAGGACTTAAAATAGTATCAATCAACGCCATGATCATTTTATTGTCCCCCGTCTCTCCGGCAAAATCAAAAACAATGGACATTGCAGCGGGCATAAAGGCACCTTGTGCTAGCCCTAAGAAAAAGAAAATGCCATAAACCCAAATCATTGATTGGGCCGAAAGGGCGACGCCCATGGCAATTGTATGGCACGCAAAACAGAATACCATGGCTACTTTATAGCCAATTCGATCACCGATTTGACCAGCAATGAGACTGCCAAGGCCAAAAGCAACCAACCGCGCCGCTGTGAGAAGCCCCGCTTCACTAATATCAAAATGAAACATTTCGCGGGAATAAACGGCATAAAGACTAATGGCAGGAAATTGTGCCGTTAAAAAAATCCGACTATAAATATATCGTCTAAAATTCTGGTTTGTTTTGAGTATTGTCTTTGCTTCATTAAAAAAATCGCCAATAGATCGCTTTTTGGGAGAAACATCTATATTTTTAGTTTTGAAACCAAGAAATGAAATGATACTAATAATTAAGGCGAAGAATAAAATAAGAAAGCCCCAACCAAAATTAGAAGGGAAAGGAATGGAACTGTCGAGCAATTTTTTTACCACAATTCCGCCAATGAAACCACCCATACTACTTCCAATAAAAGAAATCCCCAAGAATGTGCCGCGGTTTTTTCGTTTGGTCACATGTCTTAAAAAATTGGCCCAGATGGGGATGATAAAGCCAATGGCGATGGCATAAAAGATGAAACATCCATAATAGAATATCCATGCTTTTGGTCCCGTAGGGGCGAAAAAAGCGAAAACAAATCCAGCCAGAAAAATTGGAGGCAAAATAGTTAAATGCACTTTGATAGTGGCCGCTTTTACATTTTTCGTATTGCGGGCCATGATGGCGGAGATTAATTGAGGTGCTGAAATCAGGATGGCAAAGAGTCCGGCGATGGACCCAGCCACACTCACCGGTGCCCCCAACAAAGTCAAGAATAAAGGCAGGATTGTGGAGACATCATGGAAGGCAATGCCAAACCCAAAAAAGAATTCGTGGATAATGTTGAAGGTTAAATTATGACGGTGGTCACTGAGGCTGAGTTTGGCCAAGGCTATCTTCCCGTGTGAGTAAAACAATTGAGCCTAAAAGTAATGCTGCTCCAAACCATTGCGCGGTTGACATCATATTGCCACGGATAAACCAATCCATGCCAACGGCTGACAATGGCCAGAATAATTCATAAAGCGTCACGTGGGATGCGGGCAAATGGTTGAGTCCGTAATAATAAAAGAAGAGGGCCAATGAGCCGGTACTCACAACAATAAGGATTATGTATTTCCAGTGGGAAAAATTCATATCACCGATTGCTTCATATTGCCCCATAGAAATAAGGGCCAGCATGGTAACGGCCCCAGTGATTGTGAGGCGCAGGGACGTGACGGTTGTGAAGGATAATCGTTTAAGGGCATGCTTCCCTAATACGGTTGAACTGCCCCAACTGAAAGCTGCTAGCAGCGCCAACAGGGCTGCGATGATTGTTTTATCATCCCACTCACTCATAGAACTTGTGCCAAAAGTAACCAGATATCCGCCCACAAGGGCCGTAACTGCTAAGATCAAAAACTTGGATGTGATTTTCTCTTTCAGGATGACACCAGCTAGAGCAATGGCAAATATCGGTTGAAATTTTTGCAGGAGGACAACTACTGAAAGATCAATATAATTCACATAACTCAAGGCTTTGGTGTAGAAGAATGTGCCCAAAACCCCACCGCAGATGCTAATCCACAACACAGATATCCATCCCCGCTGGGCTAATGATGTCACCTCTTTCCAACCACGAATTAAAAGGGGTAAAAATAGGATTGCGCCTATCACATGCTCTAAAGAAACAATTAGGAAAGCAGGAAGAGAAAATAGGTTTTGCCGGAGGAATCCGTCAAAGCTCCAAAGTATGGCGGCCAAAATTACAGCAAGTGCGGGGGAGTACTTTTTCATCCGGCGAAATTACATATTATATAGAGGAGATTGGAAACCGTTAAAACAGTTTCTTCTTGAAATTGTCCACGAGCTCTAAATCAATTTCCAAAATATTAATTGAAAGAATAAATATAACATTCTTATATATCTCCCAATTTAAGCCTGCCCCCCAAAAGTTGAAAAATCTGCAATATCGATACTGAAAGAACTAATGGCCACCTCCCACATCTTATCAACGGGCATATTAAATATAAAATTCGGATTCGTTTCCTGGACAAGCCAATCGCCATTTTCAATTTCACGCTCCAACTGTCCACTGGTCCATCCCGCATGACCGAGTAAAAGGCGGTTTAATTTTGGTCCCTTTTTTGCCAATATATCTTCTAGGGTTTTTTTATGGCTTGAAATAAAAAAATCCTTAGAAATCTTAATCGAGTCCTTAAAATTATATTCACCACTATGCAGAACTATACCTCTTTCGACCAAAACTGGTCCGCCAAAATATACTTGTTCCACAGAATTGAGAATCTCATTTGAATCATCATAAAATGTTTCGAATAATTGTTTCAAAGTCGGATCCTTGAATGGTTTATTGACGATTAACCCCATGGCACCGTCCTTATCGTGTTCGCACATAAACAGAACTGAACGGTTAAAATAGGGATCCTGCATGTGCGGCATGGAAATGAGGATGTGATTTATAATCGAATTCATACCAAACGTTATGGAATTGTACGGGATAATGCCATAAAAAATAATTTTAATTCAGCAAATCGTTTTTTGAACAGGGGCAAATAAAGTTGTAAATTTGAGGCCGTCCAAAATCCAAGTAAAATTAAGCATAAAATATTCATGACAAAGCCAGCCGATAAAATTATCATTAAAGGTGCTCGCCAGCACAACCTCAAAAATATTGATGTTGAAATTGGTCGCAATCAATTGGTTGTGATTACCGGACTTTCCGGCTCCGGAAAATCTTCTTTAGCTTTCGATACGATTTACGCTGAAGGCCAGCGGCGCTATGTAGAGTCCCTATCCTCTTATGCCCGCCAGTTTTTGGGACTCATGGAAAAACCGGATATGGATTATATTGAAGGACTATCCCCTGCTATTTCTATAGAGCAGAAAGCTACGGCACGGAATCCAAGATCAACGGTTGGAACTGTAACAGAAATTCACGATTACCTACGTCTCCTTTACGCCCATATTGGTAAGCCCCATTGTTGGATTTGCGACCGGCCAATCCAGCGCCAGACAGTACAGCAGATAGTGGATACCATCGTCAAATTTGGCGATGGGGCACGAATCTATATTTTAGCGCCGGTGGTCCGTGGGCGCAAAGGTCAGCATAAAGGTGTTTTTGAGGAAGTGCGAAAAGAAGGCTTCCTGCGCGTCCGCGTGGATGGCATCATTCACACCATTGATGAAAAACTGAAACTTGAGAAAAACAAAAAACATTCCATTGAAGTGGTGGTGGACCGTCTTGTTTTGGAAGGTGATTTTAAAGAACGCCTGACCGAATCTGTTGAACTGTCCTTGAAAATCGGCTCCGGCTTAACCGTTGTTCATGAATTGCCGAAAACGGATCATTTATTCAGCGAACATTTTGCATGTCCCCATTGTGAAGTTTCTATGGAAGAACTTTCGCCCCGGATGTTTTCCTTCAATTCACCTTATGGTGCTTGCCCACATTGTGATGGCCTTGGGTCTCATATGGAAATCGATCCGGAATTGGTAGTTCCAGATAAAACGAAATCTCTGATCCAGGGAGCTATTACCCCATTGGGGGAACAGCCTCGAGGTAATTGGTATGGCAGTATTTTAAAAAGTCTTTCACACCATTATAAATTCAATTTTACCACACCTTGGTGTAAACTAGATCGAGGTATCCGGGAAATGTTATTGAACGGTTCTGGTTCAACAAAATTAAAAATGGAATATTCTTCGGAGCGCTGGAGCGGTACTTATACCGGTGGTTGGGAAGGTACAATCCCGAACTTAATGCGGCGCTATAAACAGACCAAATCCAACCATATTCGTGATTGGATTGAGCAATTTATGAGGATGCGTCCCTGCCCAAAATGTAATGGTTCCCGGTTGAAAGAAGAATCACGGGCGGTGACGATTGGGAATATTAGTTTGGGCGAGTTGTCTGCTTATTCAATTAAAAATACAAAAGAAATATTTGGGTCACTTGAATTGGGAAAAACAGACGCTTTAATTGCCCACCAGATTCTAAAGGAAGTCCAAGAGCGTTTAAGTTTCTTAATTGATGTGGGGTTAGATTATTTGACCTTGGATCGTTCGGCTGCCACCCTTTCCGGCGGAGAAGCACAACGGATTCGATTGGCCACGCAAATCGGCAGTCAATTGGTGGGTGTCTTATACATTTTAGATGAACCATCCATCGGCCTCCACCCTCGTGATAATGGACGGCTTTTGAATTCATTAAAAAAATTAAGAGATTTGGGGAATTCTATAATCGTGGTTGAACATGATAAGGAAACCATGGAATCAGCAGACCAGCTTATTGATTTGGGTCCTGGGGCTGGAGAGCATGGTGGTGAAGTTATTTTTTCCGGTCCGCCACAGAAAATTTTGACCGCAAAAAAATCAGTTACAGGCCAATATCTTTCCGGGAAAAAAGCAATCCCTGTTCCCCAGGAAAGACGCAAAGGGAATGGGAAACAATTGACTGTTGTTGGCGCCACTGGGAATAATTTAAAAAATATTGAAGTATCTTTTCCTTTGGGAAAAATGATTGTTGTCACCGGTGTGAGCGGTTCCGGGAAAAGCACCCTTTTAAATGAAACTGTTTTTTCTGTCCTATCCAAAGAGCTTAATGGCGCCCGGGCATACCCCTTGCCTCATGAGTCTGTGAAAGGGTTGGAATATCTAGATAAAGTAATTGAAATAGATCAAAAGCCAATTGGCCGAACCCCTCGATCAAACCCGGCTACATATACCGGTGTATTTACCTTTATTCGTGATTTGTTTGCCCAACTCCCTGAATCAAAGATACGCGGCTATAAACCGGGGCGGTTTTCTTTTAATGTAAAAGGCGGCCGCTGTGAATCCTGCGAAGGTGACGGTATTATAAAAATTGAAATGAATTTTCTGCCTGATGTTTATGTCACTTGTGAAGTTTGCAAAGGAGCCCGTTATAATCGAGAGACGCTAGAAATAAAATATAAGGGTAAAAATATTGCTGATGTGCTTAGCCTCTCTGTTGAAGAAGCAACGGACTTCTTTAAAAACATCCCCCAAGTAATGAGAAAGCTCGTTACCTTGAATGATGTTGGCCTAGGATACATCCGCCTTGGGCAGCAGGCCACAACTTTATCCGGCGGTGAAGCACAGCGAATAAAATTGGCCACTGAATTATCCCGTGCATCTAAAGACAGAACATTTTACATCTTGGACGAACCGACTACAGGACTCCATTTTGAAGACGTCAATTTGTTGCTGGCCGTTCTCCAAAGATTGGTTGATAACGGGCATACTGTTGTTGTTATTGAACATAACTTGGATGTAATTAAATGTGCCGATTGGATTGTGGATCTGGGGCCTGAAGGCGGCGAAGAGGGGGGCAAACTTATTTTTTCCGGCACCCCGGAAGAATTGGCACGACATAAAGGTTCTTATACGGGATCCTTTTTGAAAAACACATTGAATGGGAAATTGAGTAAAGCATGAAATCACCACAAGAACTGAAACAATTTTATCCCCATTGGGAAGTAACCAAAGATTTAATTGACCAATGTATTGATATAATGCTGAATTTACGCCAAAGTGGCCATCCCGGTGGGTCGCGCTCTAAGGTACACGGCATGGTTACCACCCTTCTTTCCGGCGCCATGCGCTGGGATATCCGCGATGCAGGAAAGCGCTTCAGCGATCGTTATGTATTGGTGGCCGGCCATGCTAATCCCGTGGTGTATGCAACGTTAGCTGTATTGAATGAGGCGTTGCGAATTAAGTATCGTCAAACCGGCGATGCCAAATATCAGCATTTTAAAGGAGAAAATTTTCAATTGGTTTGGGAAGATTTACTGACACTCCGCAGAAATGGTGGGTTGCCTGGCCATGCAGAAATGGAAGGGAAAACGCTTTTTTTTAAATTTAACACAGGCCCTAGCGGCCATGGATCACCTGCGGCGGCAGGCGAAGCATTGGCGTTAAAATTGGCTAAAGTTTCTGAGGTGAAAGTTTTTGCTTTTGAAGGTGAAGGCGGATTCACCGCTGGCGCTTCTCATGAAACAATAAACTCTGCATGGGGATTGGGGTTGGGCAATTTGGTTTACTTTATGGATTGGAATGATTTCGGGATTGATGCTCGCCCTTTTAGTTCCATTATGTATGGTGGTCCTGAAGACTGGTTTGGTTCACATGGATGGCATGTTGAAGGGACTTTGAATGGTGAAAATTGGGGCGATTTGACAGAAGCTTATCACCGATTACTGGTTGAAAATGCAGACCCCAATATTCCGAAAATTATTTATGGTCAAACAAGAAAGGGGCGGGGATATTACAAGTATGACTATGCCAGCCACGGTGCCGCCCATAAGCGGAATTCAGATTTATTTTGGCAAACCAAACAGGATTTTGCGGAAAAATATAATATAGATTTTGATAATTTTGGCTCGGTGGCACATGAATCCTGGGATGGACAAGTGGATCAAGCGCGGACATTATTTAACAATGCTTTTTCGGTGTTGGAATCGAACCAAGCATTAGTGGATTATTTAGCGAATACGCTCACATCAGTGGGCGATTCAGTACCGGAAAAAATTGATGAGTGTAAAATTACTGTTAAAAATCCCGCAAATGACAAATCATTATTTGATGTAAAAAGCCTTCCGGATGATTTGTTTGTAGCGCCGGGAGACAAGGCTCCCAACCGAGTGGGTTTTTCTAAATACGCCAGTTATATTAATTCAAGATCTATTGAAAAATATGGTCGCCCATTAGTGATTGCCATGAGTGCAGATTTAGCTGATTCAACCAATATTTCCGGTTTTGCCAAAGGATATAACGGTTTGCCTGATTTAGGGATGTACGATAAAGTTACCAATACAGAAAGTCCTCTCATGCCCCAGGGGATTACAGAATTTACCAATTCAGGGATGCTTGCAGGGTTGGCCACGGTTAACCTGAATGAAGATTCTTATGAAGAATTCAATGGATTTTTTGGCGCAATGAGCACCTATGGTTCCTTTAGTTATTTGAAATATGGTCCCATGAGATTATTTAGTCAAGTGGCCCAAGATTCAAACTTGAAAGTGGGAAAAATTATTTGGGTGGCTGGGCACTCCGGCCCCGAAACAGCAGAAGACAGCCGCACCCATTTTGGCATATTCTCTCCCGGCGTGACGCAACTTTTGCCCGATGGTCATATTATTAATATTCATCCTTGGGAGCATAACGAAGTGGCTCCTGCCTTGGCGGCGGCATTAGCCACCGATATACCCATTGTTGCTGTTCATCTGACGCGGCCGCCAGTTGAAATTCCTGACCGTAAATCTTTGGGGATGGCTTCTTACATGGATGCAGCAAAGGGCGCATATATCATTAAAGATTATGATGAATTGAAACCTAAAGAAGGTCTTGTAATCATTCGCGGTACAAGCAGTACCAATTCCTTGATAAAAATATTACCGAAGATTAAATTAGGAGGCCCTAATGTAAAAATTGTTGCTTCAATTTCATGGGAACTATTCCAGCGCCAATCAGAAGATTATCGCCAGAGAATTATTGCCGACCAAGAGTGGATGGATGCAATGATTATTACTAATGGCGCAAGGCGACTGATGCATAAATGGATTGCCAACCGTGTTGTGGAAGAATATAGCATGAGTCCTGATTTTGATAATCGCTGGCGAACCGGCGGTTCATTGGATGAAATTATCGCCGAATCGCAATTGGATCCTGATAGTATTTGGGATGGTATTAAGAAATTTGCAGATGACAGAGATAAGCGTTTGGCTTCAATTCGGGAGTCTATTCCTGAATAAATCACAAAAATTTGACGACCCCCCCCTCATTTTTGTATCTTCCAACCTCGGAAATGCATACTTTATTTCTATTTGAGCCAACAAATGACTGAAATCCATATAACTGACCCACAGCCTTTCGAAGATGATCTTGTGGTTGAGAAGTCCCTTCGACCCAGTTCCATGGATGAATTTATTGGACAAAAAGATGTAGTGGATAGTCTTAAACTATACATTGAAGCGGCGAATAAACGGAATGAAGCTTTAGATCATGTTCTTTTATTTGGTCCCCCTGGGCTGGGAAAAACAACCTTATCAAATATTGTTGCTTCAGAATTAGGTGTCAGTGTAAAACAAACTTCGGGACCTGTATTAGAAAGGGCCGGAGATCTTGCCGGCGTTCTCACGAATCTTCAGGGTAGGGATGTTTTTTTTGTAGATGAAATTCACCGCCTCAATTCAGTGGTAGAAGAGTATCTTTATTCCGCCATGGAAGATTACCGAATTGAAATTATGATTGATAAAGGCCCTAGTGCTCGCAGCGTTCAGTTAAGCATTGAACCCTTTACTTTGGTAGGAGCAACAACCCGACTTGGAAATTTAACTTCTCCATTACGAGACCGATTTGGTGTGATACTTCGTGTAGATTTTTATGATGCCAAGGATTTATTCCTTATCGTTAGTCGGTCGGCAGATATTCTAGAAGTAGAAATTGAAGATGAAGGTGCGATGGAAATCGCTCGGCGATCTAGGGGAACCCCTCGGATTGCGAACCGTATTTTAAGACGAACGAGAGATTATGCCCAAGTAAAGGCAGATGGGAAAATTAACAAAGCAGTGGCAAAAGCTTCGTTGCTGTCTCTGGGGATTGACGAGTTTGGGCTTGACGAAATGGACCGCAGTATTTTGGCAGCACTGATAGACAAATTCAATGGCGGCCCCGTTGGTGTGAATTCACTATCCGTGGCAGTGAGCGAGGATGCGGCAACCATTGAAGATGTATATGAGCCCTATTTAATTAAAGAAGGATTTATCCAGCGGACCAATCGTGGTCGCATTGCTCAAAAGCAGGCTTACGCACTATTGGGTAGAACAATTACAGAAAAACAACAAAGGTTATTCGAATGATTCAAAAAAAGAAAAAATGGAAACTGGCGGATTTTGATTATCCATTGCCAGAAAAATATATTGCCCAATATCCCGCCAAAAGAAGAGATTTGGCTAAAATGATGGTAATTCATCGCGATACGGGTGAGATTGAGCATAAAATATTTTCAAATCTCCCAGAATATTTGCGGCGGAACGATTTGGTAATTACCAATAATACAAAAGTGTTCCCGGCCCGGCTTTATGCCAGCAAAGATAAAACTGAAGCAAAAGTAGAAGTATTTTTACTTAGGGAATTGGAAAACGATTTGTGGGAAGTTATGGTTCGTCCGGCGCGTAAAGTGCGGATTGGTAATAAACTCATGTTTACCAAAAATGTCTATTGCGATGTGATTGACAATACCATATCCGGTGGCCGTGTTGTTCGCTTTGAATATGAAGGTGAAGATATTTATGATGTGATTGACCGTGTGGGGATTTCACCCTTGCCGCCCTATATTACACGTGAATCAGAGCCAAAAGATAAAATTCGTTATCAAACGGTTTTTGCTGAAAAACGTGGTGCCGTAGCAGCTCCCACAGCAGGTCTTCATTTTACCGAAGGATTAATAAAACGCATCCATGATAAAGGGGCCAAAACGGCCCACACGACATTGCATATTGGGTTGGGGACATTTCGCCCTGTGCAGGTTGAGGATTTGAATCGTCATCAGATGGATTCAGAATATTTTGAAGTAAATCCTGCAACCGCATTGTCTATCAATGAAACAAAGAAAAAACGCCGGCGTGTGTTTGCAGTAGGAACTTCTACTGTGAGATCTTTGGAAACAGTGGCTGTCTCCGGATTTCAGGTTTCTCCCAAGCGCGGTTGGACGGACAAATTTATTTATCCACCTTATGATTTTAAAATGGTGGATGCCATGATTACCAACTTTCATCAGCCCAAAAGTACATTGTTGATGATGGTATCTGCATTTGCAAATCGAGATCTGATTATGAAAGCCTATCGCGAAGCGAAGAAAAACGATTATCGTTTCTTGAGCTATGGCGACGCCATGTTGATTCTTTAATCAGAAATTCGGGAAGTAATATAATGAATATATCTGCCGTAATTCCGGCAGCAGGGAGCGGTGAACGTTTCGGCGGTAAGAAACAGCTAAAAACATTGGGGAATCGTCCTCTATTGTTTCATACGCTGCGCCCTTTCATAGATTCTGAATTGATTAATGAAATCGTCGTCGTCGTTCCAAAAGAAGATGTAAATCAGCTTGATCGTGAGTTAAAATCCACAGTATCTGCTAAGCCCGTGAAAGTGGTCGCCGGAGGGAAGACACGTCAGGTTTCTGTTCATAATGGGTTGGCCGCAACTGATGAATCATCTGAACTCATTTGCGTCCATGATGCGGTACGTCCATTCGTGACAATTGAATTAATTGAAAAAGCAGTGAAAGCCTGTAGCGATCACGATGGTGTAATCGTAGCCCAACCTTCCACTGATACAGTCAAAAAAGTTATGGAAGATCAAATTCTGGAAACATTACCTAGAGAGACGATATGGCGGGCTCAAACGCCGCAAGTATTTTCTAAGCTGGCCCTGCGAGAAGCGTTAGAATTGGCGGAAGCTGAAGATATCCAAGGAACTGATGAAGCATCGCTTCTAGAGCGGATTGGTTACCAAGTGGGTTTTGTGGAAGGGTCTTCCTTGAATATTAAAATTACTACTGAAGAAGATTGGGTTTTCGCTGAAGCGATTTATAATAAACTAAACGAAAATTAATTGTCATCGCGAACCCCGCGTAGTTGCGGGGTGTGGCGATCCCCCTAGTTATAGCAGATGGGATTGCTTCGTTGTCCCGCATTTAAGCCGAACGCCTCGCAATGACTGATAACGATATGATTAAAACAGGCATAGGATACGACGTACATCAATTGGCCGAAGGTGAAAAACTGATCCTCGGCGGGGTAGAAATTCCCAGCGAAATTGGCGCTGTTGGCCATTCTGATGGCGATGCGTTAATTCACGCCATTGTTGATGCGTTGCTCGGTGCTGCCAATCTTGGTGATATTGGAAAACTCTTCCCCAGCGAAGATGACCAATGGAAAGATGCGGACAGCCTTCATTTTCTTAATGTAGCAGGTGAAAAATTGAGAAATGCCGGATTTAAGATCAATCATATCGATTCAGTCATTATACTCCAGAAACCCAAATTGGCGGGCTTCATCCCCGAGATGAAATATAAAATTGCATATACCCTGCAGTTGGATGAAGCGCAGGTTTCTGTGAAAGCAACCACAACGGACCATCTTGGATATATCGGTGAAGGCAAGGGCATTGCTGCCCAGGCAATAGCAACGATAGCTAAAGTTTAATCATGGGCATACATTGCCCCTCATTCTCCAAAGTTAATATCGGCCTGAAGGTTTTAAACCAACGGGATGACGGATACCATGATATATATACGGTATTCCA
>JABGTK010000025.1 GCA_018647265.1 Candidatus Neomarinimicrobiota bacterium
CATGATAAATCATGACTCAGTATGACATATTTGGTTTGTATTGTAGATTCATATATGGAAAAACTTTACTATGTATATATCATGGCCAGTGAATCAAAAGTGATTTACACTGGCATGACCAACAATCTTTTTAGGCGTGTTTATGAACACAAAATGAAACTTTTTAAAGGATTTTCAAAAAAATATAACACCTATAAACTTGTATGGTATGATGAAACTGATGACGTTACCGCAGCTATTGAATTTGAAAAACAAATTAAAGGATGGCTTCGAAAAAAGAATGTCGCCTTAATTGAGGAAGAAAATCCCAATTGGCATGATTTGGCTGAAGAATGGTTTAAAGAATAAGATAAAAGTTTGACCGCTAGACTCGCCTTGAGATTCTTCCTCTCACTTCGCTCGAGTTCAGGATGACAGTGTTGTTGTTTGTTAAATTTTATTTAAGAAATAAAAAAAAGATATTGTCATTCTGAGAGAATGTAATGAACGAAGAATCTCAAGCACTGGCTTTTTTATATACATTCGATTGAGATACTTCCTGTCGTCCCTGCTTTTTGCTCCCCCCTTTTAATTTCCACCCTCATAAGAGGGTGGATTTATGGGGGTGGTGATAAAATTTAGCTTTACTCTCCATTCTCTTCTGCGCGGCGTTTTTGACGCAGTTGATCTTTGGCCAATTCACGCATATCCGCCACTTCATCGGATTCATCCATAATCTCAACACCGAGCAGCGTTTCGATACAATCCTCTAGAGTTACAATCCCAGTGGTGCCGCCAAATTCATCTTTTACAATAAACATATGAGATCGTGTTTTTGTAAACTTATTCAATACAGCTTCTACTGTTTGCTCTTCGTAAACCCAATCCACCGGTTCAACAATATCGGCCATTGTCTTTTCGAAATAATCATCGGCCATTGTTTCTAAAAGAGTATCTTTATAAACAATCCCAAGTATATCATCAATGTTTTCCTTGAAAATGGGAATACGAGAAAAATTTATATCTTCATGTTTTTCCATTATCTGCCCTACTGTTTCGTGGTCTTCAAATGCAAAAATAACAGAACGGGGTGTCAAAATTTCTTCGATTTGGATAGTTTTAAGTCTGAATAGATTTTCAATAATATCAGATTCTTGCTCATCAATTGATCCTTCATCTTCTCCCATTTCTGCCATGGCAGTGATTTCTTCTCTACTGACTCTCATTGTATCTTCTTCTGAAGGCGTTAATTGGGCTGATAATGCTTCGCTCAACCAAACGAATGGAAATGTAATCACCATGAGACCGCGAATTGCATAGGCCGATGGACTGGCTAACTTTCGCCAGTAAGTAGCGCCAATCGTTTTGGGAATAATTTCTGAAAAGATAAGGATACAAAAAGTCAAAATTCCTGATGCCATGGCTACAGATCCTGAACCAAATACTAACAACGCTTGAGCACCTACACCCGCTGCGCCAACAGTATTGGCGATTGTGTTTAACGTCAGGATTGCGGCCAAAGGACGATTAATATCATCCTTGAGATGCTGTAGCAATTTACCGCTACGATGATTGGTTTTTACCAGTGTACCGATATGGGAATGGGTAATTGATAGAATAACTGATTCCAGAGTGGAACAGATAAAGGATACGCCTAAGGCGAGGAAGAAATAACCGAGTAATGTGGACATTGTCTATAACAAACTTACGCAGTTTAGGATGGTGAAACTCCTCCTTTTTCCTTACGATTAACTGCAATCCACATCGGGAGATAGATTAAACCCATCATGGCAAATCCTACCAATTCGAAAGTGATTAAATAATAGGGCCAATCGCCAATTAAAAATGGACTGTCTCCTCCGGGTTTTGTACAAATGAACCAATAATTGGCTCCTTCGCCCAAGAATGTATTTACATAACCCATGACAAAAATGACGCCATTCGTAATCAATACGGTGTTTAATAATGACCCTTTACGACATCGCATTCCATCTACCCACATGAGCCACACGACATTTAGAATAATTAACCCATGGGAGAGAAAATTCCAGAAGATAGAAATATCACCATAAGGCCATCGGGTTGGATCTGGTGTTAATATGGATTGGAGCGCGCCCGCCAATCCCCAGAAAAACGCCAATTCAAAGGCTGTTTGGGATTTTTTCCATAGTGCGTAGGATGTAAGAAATAAACTAATACCACACATGTGAAGGGATAGGTCATCCTTCAAATCAAAATCATCTATATAGAGCTGGAAAAAATCAAATAGCACTTCCTGAAAAATAGTGAAAACAGCTAAGAAAATAGCAATAGAAAATCGCTTAGAAGGACTGAGATATTTTTTACCGATATATGGGAGTGCGAACCAAATCATCAAACAACCCATAATGTAAAGAGTGTGCTCTGTACCGAAAGTTGGGAAATCAGAGGGTGACATGGGACGTATTGTGTTTGTTTCTTTCTATTGGGCTAAATCTATA
>JABGTK010000026.1 GCA_018647265.1 Candidatus Neomarinimicrobiota bacterium
AAATAGTATTCCTAAAATAAATCCCATTTTGATATCACCTACACCCATTGCTTCACGTTTATAGATAATACGACCAATAAATCGTAAACAGAGCAAGAAACCTCCAAACAGTCCAACACCCAGCAGCGTATCCATTATGCCCACATCTATAAATAAATATCGATAACAGATTGAAAATGCTAGCAGTGAATATAAATGAGACTCATAAATGAATTTTTCTTTTAAATCGGTCAGGGCAATGGCTAGTAACATAGTACCCATACCCATTAATAGAATATATGGTAAAAACGACGAATTATGCACATAGAATACTACAGCCAATATCCCCATCACTAATTCAACCACAGGGTATTGCATTGATATGGATTCTTTACATTGTCTACACCGACCCTTTAGCAATAAAAATGAAATTAATGGTAAATTGTCATACCAATGAATTTGCCTATCACATTTTGGGCATTTTGATCTTCCAAAAATGTAATTTCTAGATTCAGTGGTACGAATGGCAAGTACATTCGCAAATGAACCGACACATGCACCTAAAATAAATATTAAGATTTGCAATTGATTACCTATCGCAGATTTTCTGAGCGTTGGAATTCATTGAACTCTGATGAAATTATATACGTAAAACTGTCAGTGACTGTAGACCAGCATTGATCCGAAGCATTCATGTTGAGAATGCTACCATTATTCGAATATATTGAATAGTCCAATACGACCGTACCCGTTCCATCGTTCATCTTCCAAAATCCAAGCAACTGATCGCTGCTAGCATAATCACTAAAATTGATCAGTGAATTAAAATTCAACCCCTGTCGATGCATATAGCCTACGCTTGCATTATTCATTGCACTATTCCATATTCCCACGTTCCGTACCTGACCAGAAAAGAAAATACCCCCCATCATAGGCGTATCCACATATTTACCAATAAAAAAACTACTATTGGCGATCGTTGACCAGTCTACATTGCCACTGGCATTTATTTCATCCATTACTTCCTCATTACGTAAAATCCTGAGCTGATTCCCATCATATACCACAGTGACAAATATCCACTCACTGTCAATAATATTATTAAAACCAAGTGAATAAAAAGTACGTACCTCTGAATCATTCAATGTAACATTGAAATTGAGTCGCGCAACGGTATTTTCAACGATCCGACTAAAGGCGAATTGGAACCCAGCGCCTGGATAGTCATCAAATCTTTTTTGACTAAAACCAAGAACTGGCTCTCCGCTGTAAGGAAGCTGTAAACCGGTGAGAGGTGAGGCAAGATTTTGAGGTTTCATCCAGAGTGATATGGTGAACTGATCTTGAATCTGTTTGAAATGATCATGAGCTCCTAGGTCAGCGAACGTAAACTGTCCTTGGTATCTAGAAGCTTTTTGCTCTAGTCTTTTTAATTGGATAGTACCGGATTCAATCGTTTCAATCTCAAGGATTCCTTCATCGTTAAACGCTGGTAATGTCACGTTTTCAATGAGGGTATTTCCGGAGCGAATATTACTGATCAATTGTGTACGAACGTATTTATTGGCCGCCGTTCGTAGATTCGAGGTCGCAGTCGAGCTTAACAGTAAGAGGATGCCTAATGCGGTAAATGTGATTACTAACGAAAATAATAAAATGATGCCTCCACTTTTTTTCATCTAGTTCAGTCTCCGTACTTTGATATAATGATTCCTCACAATGTTTTCATCAAGGGTAAATTGATAATTGAGGCGAATTTTAGGCATGGTGTTCATCTCAGGAATAATGAATGAATCGGAATTTTCTGGTGATTTGACCGTATTGTCATAATTGTAATACTTGAATTCAGTAACGAGAGTATTCACATTTTTTACTAGAACTTTTTTATCTGAATCATCCACCCGATAGTATATGACATCATCCGCAATAAAATAGGACACCTCCTGCTGGAACAATTGATCGCGCGTGGTATAGAACCCAATCGAATCAGCGGTCATGAATTTGAATTTGGTATGGGTCCTAAAATCTTCCTCTAGTCGATTTATTAGGCGCGACTCAACAATATTTTTCATCTGAATCGATTCCATTTTACGGAGCTCTTTAAAACTACTATTGATCACATTGAAAAGTAGCGGCATCACAATCCCTAAAACTGCGATGGTTAGCAGCATTTCGATAAGTGTAAATCCCTTATTAGTCTTCAAATGGATACACCATGATGCCAGTTTCTGTTAACAAAAACTTATTATTATTTTCAGGATTGAAAAGAGGACGTAAATACCCAAGATCTCTTTGTAAATTTCCAACCTGTTGCAAGTGAGACCCTCCTTCATCAATCTTATAATATTCAGTAACTACAGGCTCTTCATTTCCTACATCAACCAATATCGAAAAATCCCTCCTTTGGACTGTTCCACCCACAAGAGAAACATCATAATATTGCGAAAGTTGTTGACTTAAAGTTGCGTATCCATATTGTCTTTTGCCTATAAATTTGTGCAACCTTCTATCACTAGCTAAATCAATTTCAATATAATCATCTGAGTATTGCGGATTATTTGGGTCCGGACGACTATTTGTAAATGGACCTGTCCATGCTTTAATGATATTACCGTCGCGCACAATTTTTACTCTAGTATATCGATTCATATTCCAATTCTGACGTCTTTCGGTTGATTCATCAAATACTCTTTTACTCCATTTGAAGG
>JABGTK010000027.1 GCA_018647265.1 Candidatus Neomarinimicrobiota bacterium
TAAAGACAGTTGAATTTGAGTTTACTCAGATATTCTATTGGTTTTACAGTGCTGTTCTTCGCCGTCCGCTTTGCGGACAAGAAGGGCAGTGCCCAGCGCACCACATTCATTCGCAAGTAGCGAAGCGGATTGCGAATGAACTTCCCAATAAACCCAATATTACGTTTAGCGGGTTAAGGAAATAATTGGTTATAAAGTTACGTTGTATATTTAATTATAGAATAGAAAAAATCAGTTCCCTAATGCGAAGTTATTCGGTCTTATAAGTTGGGTCAAAAGAAATAAAATAAGTATTTACCCTCTAAAGTTTTCTTGTATTAATGTTCGGTGTAGTAATTACCATAATCTTTAACACTTAAACCTATTTGGCTATGGGGTAGTTTTTCCCATGGGCTAAGAAAATCAACATGATGAAAAATAGATTAAAAAAGATCGCAATTCTCTTATTTATAACGGGCCTTATGGCCCAATCCTACGAACCCAACTGGGAATCTCTAGATTCGCGTCCGACACCGCAATGGTACAAGGATGCGAAATTTGGCATATTTATCCACTGGGGATTGTATTCTGTACCCGCGTGGGGACCAAAAGGCAGTTATGCAGAATGGTACCTCAATGGCATAAACAGGGGAGATTCATTGCGGTTAGAATACCATAAAGAAAATTATGGCGTAGATTTTCCTTACCGTGGATTTGCAGACCTTTTTAAAGCTGACAAATATAATCCTGATGAATGGGCAACCTTATTTGAAAATGCCGGTGCCAAATATGTGGTATTAACATCCAAACACCATGACGGATTTTGCCTTTGGCCTAATCCCCAAAGTAAGGGATATAATTCAAGTGAATCAGGTGCAAAACGCGATTTGCTGGGAGACCTAACAGAAGCAGTGAGAAAGACTGATGTTAAAATGGGGTTTTACTATTCGCTCTACGAATGGGATAGTCCACTATATCCATCCAATGTAAAGACTTATGTTAATGACTATATGCTGCCTCAATTCAAGGATGTGGTGCAGCGATATAAACCATCAATCATTTTTTCTGATGGTGAATGGGATAGGGGTAGTGATCAATGGCGCAGTGAAGAGGCTTTGGCGTGGCTTTATAACGAATCTGACGCGCCCTCGGATGTGGTTGTGAACGATCGTTGGGGAAGTGATACACGTTTCACTCACGGTGGGTATTATTCCACGGAATATGATCCGAACTCTGGTTCAATGAATGAAGAATTCATCGAGCGTGGATGGGAAGAATGCCGTGGAATTGGTATGTCATTTGGTTATAACCAGAATGAGGGGCCGGAAGATTATATGACTTCCGAAGCTCTGATTAAACTATTAGTGGATATTGTGAGCCGAGGCGGAAACCTTCTCTTGAATATTGGACCAAAATCTGATGGTACAATTCCAAAAATAATGTCGGACCGTTTGCTCGATATTGGTGCATGGTTGGACGTCAATGGCGAAGCAATCTATGGCACAACGGTAAATAGGATTACACGAACTGATGATGGCAAAGTGCAGTTCACATTATCCAAGGACCGCCGAACACTTTATGCATTTGTAGATAACCTTTCAGGAAATAAGATAACGATACCATCTGTTGTAGCAAATGGTGATACGCCTGTCTTCATGTTGGGACAGGAAAAGGGACTTTCTTGGGAAAACACCAATGGCGGATTAAAAATTGATCTCTCGAGAATTTCCCCGAATGAATCAATCGTTTATACATTAAAAATTCCTGTCACACCCTATTTGGAAAAACCAAAGATCGTTATATCAGAAAACCAGACATTCAAATCCAAAACTAAAGTGACACTTGCATCAGATCAAGAAGGTGTGGATCTGCGGTATAGTTTTAATGGTCAGCCATTAAATACAAAAAAAGGAAAGAAATATAAAAGGCCATTTAATGTTAGAAAAAATTCGATTATGAATGTTCAAGCCTTTAAAAAAGGATATCAACCCAGCGCCGTTGTGTCCACACCAATTGTCTTATTAACCAAGAAGAATGGATTAAATAGACAATACTATGAAGGTGCTTGGGATAGTCTGGACGGAATGCTAAAATCAGACGTTGTGTCGGAAAAAACAGTGTACAATTTTTCGTTTGATACAGATAAGAAAGACAATTTTGGTTATATCTATTCAGGGTTTATCGAAATTTCAACAAGTGGAAAATATCAATTTGAAACTACCTCGGATGATGGGTCACGATTATTGATTAATAATAAAATACTAATTGATAATGACGGGCTCCATGCCAGAAAAACCTTCGTAGAAACTATCCAATTGAAAAAAGGAAGACATCCCATTGAATTGCAATATTTTGAACGGGGCGGTCAGGAATATTTAATGGTTGAATGGTCCGGACCGGGAATTGAAAAGATGCAGATTCCGGCTAACTATTTTTACGTCGAAGATAAATGATATTCAGTTTTGCGAAGGATTGTCTATTTGAAAAAGAGCATCAATATTATTGATATCCCCCAAGCCCCCTTTAGAACGGGGGATTAATAGGGGCTCTTTTTATTTGTCTGGATGAAAATGTATTATAATCCTGAATTGAAGCAGCTTGCAAGAAACCTTAGAAATAACTCTACCTTAGCGGAAGTGTTATTGTGGAATGAACTCAAATAAAAACGGATGAGGGGTTATCAGTTTTATCGTCAAAAACCAATCTTAGACTATATTGTTGATTTCTATTGTTCCAAATTGGATTTGGTCATTGAAATTGATGGCATTAGTCATATTGGTGAAGAAGTTGAAGATAAAGAGCGACAATCTAAAATTGAAAATTTAGGGATAGAATTCTTGAGGATTCCTGATAATGAGGTCAAAGAAAATATGGATGGAGTTTACCAAGTGATAGTAGAATGGATTGAAATTCATGAATCAAACAAAAATTAGGGGCAAGACCCATCAGGTCTCCCTTGTCAAAGGGAGATTTAGAGGGATATCATAAATCAATGTGCCCCTTGTCAAAGGGAGATTTACCTGCCCGCCTTTGGCATTCAGGCGGGGAGGGATATTTAAATAATGAAGCCCCTTACCAAATGGGAATTAGTTCACGTATTAGTGTATTTTCGAGTTCTCTTTGTGAAGCTTTACCTCGGTTTACAAAAGTGAAATGATAATAAAAAGATGATAAAAATTTTAAAACTCAAGAACTGGTCCCCGCCAAAAAATTGGCAAGAAATTCAAACCATCGATGCACACACTGGCGGTGAACCACTACGGATCATCTTGAGTGGCTATCCCGAACTCACGGGAAATACACTCCTTGAAAAGCGAGCCGACGCGAGAGATAATCATGATAATATTCGCAAGGCGCTCATGTGGGAACCTCGGGGACACGCTGATATGTATGGCGCTATAATCGTTGCGCCAGATACTCCCGGTGCGGATTTTGGTGTAATCTTTATCCATAATGAAGGATATTCCACTGGATGTGGCCATGCTGTTATCGCATTAACAAAAGTAATCGTTGAAACCGGTCTAATCCCAATGACCAAACCAGAGACAGAAGTCAAAATGGATGTACCATCGGGGTTTATCCGAGCAGTCGCAGCAATTGAAAATGGAAAAGTCACCGGTGTTCGGTTTCAGAATGTTCCTTCATTTGTTCAAAAAATGGATTCTGAAATCGATGTCCCGGGTTTGGGAAAGATAAAATATGATTTAGCATTTGGCGGCGCTTTCTATGCTTTTGTGGATGTGGATCAGGTTGGTTTGGATTGTACGGAAGTCCACCAACAAGCATTAATTGAAAAGGGAATGATAATCAAACGTGCCATTGTAGAAAGTGTAAAAATGGATCATCCTACAGAACCGGATATGAACTTTTTATACGGCACCATTTTTACGGGACCGCCAGAAGACCCAAATCACCACAGCCGAAATGTTTGCATTTTTGCCGAAGGGGAAGTGGATCGAAGTCCGACAGGAACTGGTGTAAGTGCCCGTGCGGCCATCCATTATGCGAGGGGTGAAATTAGTGTGGGAGAACCCATCACCATCGAAAGTATAATCGGTTCAACATTTTCTGTGAAGGTGGATGAAGTAACATCATTTGGAAAATATGATGCGGTCATTCCGGAAGTGAACGGGAATGCTTTTATCACGGGGAAGAATACATTTTGGATTAATCCGGACGATCCTTTAAAAGATGGATTTATTTTAAGATAAAAATGAATTATAAAGTGAAATTTGTAAAAAGTAAAATATCCTTGTTCATAACACTATTATCCATTGGATTAACGGGCTGTTCATCAAAAGTGAATTACCTCGAAACATCCACAAAACAATACGGTCAATTGATTGAATTTGTTGGTGATTCTTTGGGCCATCCGCGGACACTGAATGATGATGGATCAACAAAATTAGTGAATACAGACGATTGGACCAGTGGATTTTGGCCCGGAAGTTTATGGTACTTGTATGAGCTTACCGATGACGAGAAATGGAGAAATGAAGCACAGAGGTTTACGGTAAATATGGCGGAACAGCAGTTTAAAAACATTAACCATGATATTGGTTTTAAAATGAATTGCAGTTATGGGAATGGCTACCGTTTGACCCAAAACCCTGATTATGTTGATGTTTTGATTCAAAGTGCCAAGACATTAGCTTTACGGTTTGACCCCAATGTGGGATGTATTCGTTCCTGGGATTTCAATCAGCACATTTGGGGTTACCCAGTTATTATTGACAACATGATGAATCTTGAATTGTTATTCAAGGCAACAAAATTAAGTGGAGATTCAATCTATTATCACATTGCTGTTTCCCATGCAGAAACAACATTGAAAAACCATTTTAGGCCTGACAACAGTTCATATCACGTAGTGGATTATAATCAGGAAACAGGAGCAGTCTGGGGAAATTTCACCCATCAAGGTTTTTCCAGATCATCCGCGTGGGCTCGAGGACAAGCATGGGGCCTATATGGATTTACCATGACCTATCGTGAAACTGGGGATAAACGGTTTTTAGATCAAGCAAAAAAGATTGCTGATTTTATTTTGAATCACCCAAATCTTCCGAATGATCTCGTACCCTATTGGGATTTTAATGCAGGGAATATTCCGGAGGAGCCAAGAGATGTTTCCGCTGCTGCAATTATTTGTTCTGCTCTTTTTGAATTGAGCGAACACCTTGGGGATGAAGGAAATCCATACCTTAAAAAAGCACAAGAGCAATTGCATAACTTATCTAATCGTACCTATTTGGCCAAAGTTGGGTCTAACGGAAATTTCCTTTTGAAGCATGCAGTTGGTAGTATCCCTCATGGCGCAGAAGTGGATAAACCATTAAACTATGCAGATTATTATTTCCTTGAAGCCCAAGTCCGGAATAAAAATTTTACATTTAATTAAATATTTCTTTTTACTAAAGTATAACTGGTAAAAATTTAATTCCCTATATTGTTCAACTATTTGAGAATTTGAAAGGCTCATTATGAAATCACCAATGAATAGAAGAGATTTTATTAAAAGTACAGCCATTGCTGGCGCAGCCGCATCAATGATGCCAACATCATTATTCGGATCATCATCAAGCAAACTTCAGATTGGGGTTATTGGTACTGGATTTAGGGGCCAAGGTATGGTTGGGTTACTGCTCAATCGTCCCGATGTAGATATTCCTGTAATTTGCGATATTGACGACCGTATGTTAGAAATGGTGCTAAAAGTTTTTGCCAAGCAAGGACGACCCGTTCCCAAAATATATAAAGATGGTCCCGAGGATTTTCGCAATATGGTGGCGAAAGAAGATTTAGATGGGGTATATATTGCCACCCCTTGGGAATGGCACCATCCCATGGCAATGGCAGCCATGGAGAATGGCCTTCATGTCGGGACAGAAGTGCCGGCAGCCCTCACGGTAAAAGAATGTTGGGACTTGGTGAATACATCTGAAAAGACCGGCAAACTGTGTATGATTATGGAAAATGTAAATTATCGCAGGGATATTATGGCCGTCCTCAATATGGTTCGCCAGGGATTGTTTGGTGAATTACTTCACTGCCAAGGCGGATACCAACATGACCTTCGCCATGTGAAATTTAATAATGGCGAAGGTGCTTACGGCGGCGGAGTGGAATTCGGTGAAAAAGGATTTTCTGAAGCCAAATGGCGAACGCAGCATTCGGTGGATAGAAATGCTGATTTATATCCAACCCATGGATTAGGGCCAGTGAGTCCCATGTTAGACATTAATCGTGGAAATAAAATGATCCATCTGACTTCCACGGCGACCCAATCTCGAGGCCTCCACAAATATGTGGTTGAAAATGGGGGAGAAGATCATCCCAACGCAAAAGTGGATTTCAAATTAGGTGATGTGGTGACTACGGTGATTAAGTGCGCCAATGGTCAGACCATTATGTTAAGCCATGATACCAATTCACCTAGACCGTACTCATTGAACTTTCGCGTTCAAGGGACACAAGGCATTTGGATGAAAGATAATAAATCTATTTATATCGAAGGTACGAGTCCCCAAGCCCATCGCTGGGAATCTGATGAGGAATATTTGAAAAAGTACGATCATCCGCTGTGGAAAAAGTTTGAAGATCAAGCATCCGGTGCCGGCCATGGTGGTATGGATTTCTTTGTTGTAAGAGCTTTTGTTGAAGCATTAAAAGGCGATCAAACCCCAGTGATTGATGTGTATGATGCAGTCAGTATGAGTGTGATTGTTCCGCTGTCAGAAAAATCAATTCGATTGGATAGTACATCGGTGAAGATCCCCGATTTTACACGGGGAAAGTGGAAAACAAATAAACCCATCTTTGGGCTGGATGATCGGTATTAAAAATATTTAAATAGAGAAATCACCATGATATTATCTTCATTAGACTGGACAATCGTTGGCGCATATTTCGCCCTTTCATTATTCGTAGGCCTTTGGGTTTCAAGACAGGCTGGTCAGGATACAAAATCCTTCTTTTTAGCAGGGCGGAATATGCCTTGGTGGCTTTTGGGTGTCTCAATGGTGGCCACAACATTTTCCACCGATACGCCGAACTTGGTTACGGACCTCGTGCGACAGAATGGTGTATCCGGAAATTGGGGTTGGTGGGCCTTTTTGCTTACGGGCATGCTGACTGTTTTTGTTTATGCCAAACTATGGCGCCGTTCAGATGTGTTAACTGATATAGAATTTTATGAATTGAGGTATAGCGGAAAACCGGCGGCATTTTTACGAGGATTCCGTGCTTTATATTTGGGATTGGTCTTCAATGTTTTGGTGATGGGTGCGGTAAGTTTAGCCGCCATTAAGTTTGGTGAAATTGTTTTAGGGTTACCTGGGTGGTTGACCTTAACTATTGCCTGCTCCATTACGTTGGCCTATTCCACGTTGGGCGGCTTAAAAGCAGTCATTATTACAGATTTTGTTCAATTCGCCTTGGCTATGATAGGTTCCATTTGGGGAATGCTTTATATTCTCGGTTTGCCTGAAATTGGCGGACTTTCTAACTTGATTTCCCATGCAAATGTTGCAGACAAACTTTCACTCATTCCCGATCTTTCTGACCCCAATGCATGGGTGCCTGTTCTGCTTGTACCATTGGCTGTCCAATGGTGGGCCAGTTATTATCCCGGTGCAGAGCCCGGTGGCGGCGGATATATCGCCCAACGGATGTTTTCTGCCAAAGATGAAAAAAATGCTGTAGCCGCTACATTCTTCTTTAATGTGGCCCATTATGCACTCCGTCCGTGGCCGTGGATATTGATTGCCCTTGCTTCACTTATTGTTTTTCCTGAACTGAGTGATATCCAAAAAGCATTTCCTAATTTGCCTGCAGATAAGTTGGGTCACGATGTAGCATATCCTGCTATGTTGACTTTATTACCTTCAGGATTGCTGGGGCTTGTAGCAGCATCACTTATTGCAGCATTTATGAGTACCATGAGTACCCAATTAAATCTTGGGGCGAGTTATTTGGTGAATGACTTCTATCACCGATTTATCAACAAATCTGCATCAGAAAAACAATTGGTAAAGATGGGCAGATTATTCACAATTATTTCAATTATATTGGGGGGAGGCCTTGGGTTGATGCTCACAAGCGCAGGGCAAGCCTTTAACCTGCTTCTGATGATTGGTGCCGGCACAGGATTGATATACATCCTACGGTGGTTCTGGTGGCGGATTAATGCTTATACTGAGATTGTTGCAATGATCAGTTCCATCATAATAGCGGGATATTTCAATTTTGGTGATTCAGCTTTAGAAGGATGGCAAAAAATTGTGATTGGGGCCATCCTCACGACTATAGTTTGGATTGTGGCTACTTATGTCACGCCACCAGATGATGAAGAAACTCTACGGAATTTTGTGAAGAAAGTGAATCCCGGCGGCCCTGGTTGGGAAAAATATTCAGATGGCGTTTCCAGTGAACCATGGCCAGTACCGAAAGGAATTTTATCCATGGTATTGGGTTGTACGGCAGTTTATGGCTTTTTGCTAGGTATAGGGCAATTCATCTATGGCGAAACTGGAAGTGGGCTTTTTATTGTTGGATTGGGTATAATTGCTTCTGTTGGATTGTTTAAAGTGTGGGAAAAATAAACAAATGTGTTCTCGTACAAACGTAATCGGGTTTACACCATAATCCATTACGATACATGAGAATCTCTACTCCCGGTCGGATTTGTTTTTTTGGCGAGCATCAGGATTATCTCGGTCTCCCCGTCATAGCAATGTCGATTTCTCTACGGGCGATAATAAAAGGGGATAAGAAAAAAGGTAAAGAAGTCATTATCCATAAACCGGATTTGGGTGAAACTGAATTATTTTCATTAGATGATTTGAATTATACAAAACAGCGGGATTATTTCAAAAGTGGAATTCGGATTTGTCAAAATGAAGGACTTACTTTTTCATCCGGATTCGAGTGTAAGATTACCAGTAATATTCCCATCCGCGCCGGAACCAGTTCTTCCTCGGCTATTAACGTAAGCTGGATTCATTTTTTATCTAAAATGGCGGATAATCCACCAAACTGGAATCAACAGAAAATTGGTGAATTGACCTATAAAGCAGAAGTGACTGAATTTGATGAGCCTGGAGGTATGATGGATCAATATTCAACCGCCATGGGGAATCTTATTTATTTAAAATCGGAACCTAAAATTTCTATTCGATCATTAAATCCGAATTTAGGTTCTTTTGTTTTGGGAGATTCATGTGATCCCAAAAACACTATGGGGATTTTGAGCAGATGTCGCGATTCACGATTAGAAATGCTTCAAAAATTAAAAGTTAAAAATCCAGATTTAACATTTCATTCTTTAGATGAAAATGCTGATCTGTCTGATCTCAATCGAGATGAAGTTGAATTATACCGAGGCACGATCCAAAATCGAGATTTATTAAAACAAGCATTACCGGAATTAGAAAAAAACAATCCAGATCATCAATTGATTGGGGAATTGTTAACAGAACATCATTCAGTATTAAGGGATGTGCTTCAAGTTAGTACACCCAAAATCGAAGCTATGATGAATGCGGCCTTAGATGCCGGCGCTCTGGGTGGAAAAATTAATGGTTCTGGCGGTGGTGGATGTATGTTTGTCTATGCGCCGGACAATCCTGAGGAAGTTGCAGAAGCGATTGAAGAAGTAGGGGGGGAAGCTTTTTTTATTAATTCTGACTTAGGAACAAGAATTGATTAACTTCTTTGATTATTTTAAGGAAATTTAAATCATGCCCAATATATCACTTTTAGTCATGGCCGCCGGTATGGGGTCACGTTATGGCGGACTCAAACAACTGGACGCGGTAGGACCTCATGGCGAAACAATTATTGATTATTCTGTTTATGATGCGATCGCGGCCGGTTTCACCAAAGTAGTATTTATCATTCGCAAAGATTTCGAAGATCAATTCAAAGCCCAAGTAACGGATAAATATGGTGGCAAGATTCAAGTTGAATTTGCTTTCCAAGATATCCATGATCTGCCCAGTGGATATACATGTCCTAAGGGCCGGGTAAAGCCATGGGGCACAGGGCAGGCAATTTTATCTGCTAAGGATTTGATCAACGAACCATTTGCCGCCATCAATGGTGACGATTTCTATGGAAGGGAATCTTTCAAAACTGTAGCTGATTATTATAATGATGGTGCAAATCAATTCAGCATGGTTACCTTTCGACTGGAGAATACACTTTCTATTTTTGGTGGAGTTACACGGGGATTGTGTACTGTGAAAGAAGGAAAGTTGGATACAGTAGTTGAAACAAGCGATTTACAAAAAGTTGAGAACGGTGTTTCGTCCAATCGTGATTTAGCATTGGATGGAAGTGAGCCGGTATCCATGAATATGTGGGGATTCACACCAGTTCTTTTTAGTTATTTACAGGACAAGTTTGTGGATTTTTTAAAAGCTGAAGGATCCGAAATGAAAAGTGAATATTTGATTCCATCTGTGGTGAATGAATTGATCCAAGGTGGACAGGAAGATGTTCATATACTCAGTAGCGCTGCATCATGGTTTGGTGTTACGTATAAAGAAGATAAAGCCTTTGTCGTAGGCGAAATACAAAAACTGGTGGATATGGGAGCATATCCACAACAACTGTTTTAAGGACAAATAAATGAATCGTACAAATTTCTGTAGAATTGCAGCATGTTTACCCTCCGTGAGGCGTGGCTGCGTCTTTACAATTATTTCTGTTTTGGTAGCGCAAAACCCGGCAGAGATTGAAGATCCATCCATAGTTGAGATAAATAAGGAGCCGGCACGTGCCACGTTTTTCCCATATGAATCGATGAAGGTTGCCAAAACGGGCAATCCTTCAAATTCTCAATATTATCAATCCTTAAACGGAGAATGGAAATTCAATTGGGTCCGTAACCCCAACGACCGTCCTACCGATTTTTACAAAACAGATTATGATGATTCTGATTGGGTGGATTTCCCCGTCCCTGCCAATTGGGAAATAAATGGTTATGGGATTCCCATTTATGTTAATCAGCCTTACGAATTCACCCGGGACCCTCAACCACCGGATGTGCCCGATGATTATAATCCGGTTGGTTCTTATCGCGAGGATTTCAATATACCAGACGATTGGGATAACCGTCGGATTGTCCTCCATTTTGGCGCAGTAAAATCCGCATTCTTTTTGTGGATTAACGGGAAACAGGTTGGTTATAGTCAAGGAAGTAAGCTTCCGGCAGAATTCGATATTACGGACTATGTGAATTCGGGTGAAAACTTATTGGCGATTCAAGTGTATCGATGGTCCGATGGAACTTACTTAGAATGCCAGGACTTTTGGCGCATCAGTGGCATCGAGCGGGATGTTTACCTTTATGCCGAACCTAAAGTCCGTATAGCGGATTTCTGGGCTAAAACACCCATGGATGCATCTTATAAAAATGGAGAATTCACTTTAGACCTCTCGCTAGAAAATGGGTTGGAATATGTTCAGTCTACAAAATTAAAAGTAGAATTGAGGGATATAAATGGGAGAAAAATTTATTCTCATTCAAGACGGTTGAAGCTGTTACCAGGATCCCAAAAATATTCAGTGAATAAAACAATTAAGGATGTGTCTCCCTGGACGGCAGAAACGCCCAATCTTTATGACTTAACTATTACTCTTTCTAAAGGGTATAATGTCTTGGAAGTAATCACAGATAAGATTGGTTTTAGAACAGTAGAAATTAAAGGCGGACAGTTATTGGTGAATGGCCAACCCATCCTGATTAAAGGTGTGAACCGCCATGAACATGATCCCAATACAGGGCACGTTATTAGTCGAGCATCCATGGAAGAAGACATCAAACTAATGAAACAGTACAACCTCAATACTGTGCGAACATCCCATTATCCCAACGATCCTTATTGGTATGAATTGTGCGATAAATATGGTCTTTATGTCATTGATGAAGCCAACATTGAAAGTCACGGTATAGGCTATCATCCAGATCGAACCTTGGGCAATAAACCGTCTTGGGAGATAGCACACCTTAAACGAATCGAAAGAATGGTTGAGAGAGATAAAAACAGACCTTCCGTAATCATTTGGTCCATGGGAAATGAAGGCGGTGATGGGGTGAATTTCGTGGCCGGTTCCGATTGGATCCACGATCGCGACCCATCTCGGCCAGTCCATTATGAACGGGCATTGGAGAACAGTCATGTGGACATATACACACCCATGTACACCAGTATTGACCGCATTGTAGAGTGGGCTTCAGTGCCAAGGGAACGACCGCTTATTTTGTGCGAATATATGCATGCCATGGGGAACAGTCTAGGCGGTATGCAGGATTATTGGGATGCCATCCGCGCCAATAAACACCTTCAGGGGGGCGCTATTTGGGATTGGGTGGATCAAGGGTTAGCCGAAAAGACAGAAGATGGTGAAATCTATTATACTTATGGTGGTGATTACGGTCCGCCAGAAACACCCAGTGATGGCAATTTCCTCATCAATGGTTTGATTCAACCAAACCGAAAACCGAACCCTCACTTTTTTGAAGCAAAAAAGGTGTATCAGAATTTTTGGGTAGAACCGGTTGATTTAGCCAAATTTAAAGTGCAATTAATCAATGAAAACTTTTTTATTGATTCGAAGGATTACCAAATTGTTTGGCAAGTGAAAGCCGATGGGAAAGTGCTTGAAAAAGGTGAATTGAAAAATATGATTATTGGACCGCAGGACACCATGGAAGTGACCATTCCTGCGAAGGAAGTATTCGATAAACCCAACACGGAATATTTTTTAGAAGTTCAGTTTTTCACCAAGGAAAGAACAGACCTTATTCCAAAAGACTTTTTAGTCGCTTGGGATCAGTTAAAGCTACCTCAAGCTAATAAATCGGAATCCGCTCGTTCAAAAGGGAGCGTAACAGCCAATGAATCTGATCAGTTTATTTTAGTATCCGGCGATTGGTTTTCCATTAGTTGGGATAAGAACACTGGCAGAATTTCTGAATGGAATGTGGGTGGAAAAAACTTAGTCTCGAAAGGGCTTCAACCCAATTTCTGGCGTGCACCAATCGATAACGATTTTGGCAGTAAAGTACCAAATCGATTGGGAGTATGGCGGTCTGCAAGCACAGACTTTCAAGTTAAATCTGTATCATCAAAATCCATCAATAGTAGTGAGTATATGGTTACTGTTATAAACAATTATCCGTCACTTGAATCATGGGGAAAAACCGAATACCGAATCAAGGGGAATGGAGATATCCAAGTGAAACATAGTATTGAGCTGGAGAAAGAGGATTTACCAAACCTTCCTCGATTGGGTATGGTGATGGAATTGCCTCAACAATATGATGAATTAACCTGGTTTGGTCGCGGGCCTCACGAGAGTTATTGGGATAGAAAATCCAGCACAAAGGTAGATTTATTTAATGGTAAGGTCGTTGATCAATACCATCCGTATGTACGTCCTCAGGAGAATGGAAATAAAACAGATGTACGCTGGGCTGTCCTCAGCAATAAAGAAGGCAACGGATTAATGGTTATTGGTGATTCCCTTTCTATCAATGCTAGTCATTTTCGTCTTTGGGATTGGGATAATGGTAATGTTGGTTCGGCCAATGCATCTTCTACGGGAAATATCCGAACGACAAAACAGCAATGGCATACCGATGATATGAAGCCGGGCGACTTTGTAAATCTCCACATTGACTATAAACAAATGGGTGTGGGCGGACGAAATAGTTGGGGCGCACAGCCATTGGATAAGCATCAACTGCCGGCGAAATCATATTCATTTGATTTTACTCTGAGACCAATTAATTCAGAAACTAACTTGGTTGAATCCGCAAAGCATCGTTGAAAATATCGGTAATTATTCCCACATATAATCGACGGCATACTTTAGGCCGAGCGATTCAGTCGGTCATGGATCAATCCCTTCTACCAGCGGAAATTTTTGTGGTAGATGACGGCTCTACAGATGGGACTAGTGAATGGATTCAGAAAAGTTACCCATCTATTCAATTAATCATTCAACCTAAGCAAGGGGTTAGCGCCGCTAGAAACACAGGGATTAACGCAGCCGAATATGATTGGACTGCCTTCCTTGATTCTGATGATGAATGGCTTCCTAATAAACTGGAAAAGCAAGTTGAAGCACTTCAAAGGAATCCAGATATAAAATTTTGTCATTCGGAAGAAAACTGGATTCGGAATGGTGTTAGGGTGAACCAAAAAAAGGGACATCAGAAATATGGGGGATATATTTTTGAGCAGTGTCTGGATAAGTGCCGTATTTCTCCATCTACATTATTGATCCACAAATCAATATTTGAATCAGTTGGATATTTTGATGAATCCTTCCAAGTTTGTGAGGATTATGACCTTTGGCTACGGATTACAGCCAAATATTTGGTCTTGTATTTGAAAGAATCATTAGTCAAAAAATACGGTGGCCATGAGGATCAACTTTCTAATGTGAAAGAAGGAATTGAATTCCATCATATTCGCGTTTTAGAAAAATTGATAGAATCTTATTTTAGCGAAAAACAAAAGCAATCCATGGTAAACATGCTCATTCATAAGTTGAACATATACGCCAAAGGTGCGGCTAAAAGGGGACGAACTGAAGATTACCAACAATCATTAAAAAGGATTGATGAATTGTCATCTGTTGCGTGATTATATTACTGGACATTTTTTGATTCTCTGAAGAGGGGATACCAATAAAAAAAAGGAGTTGTTATGAGACGTCTATTTCGGACATCCATTATATTTTATATTATATCCATTTTCCTTGTTGCTCAAGACAAACCGAAATCAATCTTGCCGGGACCGGATCGGGCTGAAGGGGAAGGTCCATTTAAACGATTGGTGATTCGCGGTGCCATCGTCATTGACGGTTCAGGCGCGCCACCTCGGGGACCGGTAGATATTGTAATTGAAGGTAACAAAATAACTTCTGTAAGTGGCGTGGGATATCCTGGTGTGCCCATCAATGATGAGCGCCGTCCCAAAGCTGGCGATTATGAAATTGATGCCCATGGATCATATGTCATGCCGGGGTTCGTAGATATGCATGCCCATGCAGGTGATCCCCAAAAAGCGCCTGAAACGGAATATGTCTATAAATTATGGCTGGCCCATGGTGTTACCACCGTCCGCGGAGTTGGACTCGGTTCCCTTGAATTTAGTCTTAGTGAAAAGAAGCGCTCCGCCAAAAATGAAATTACTGCCCCTAGAATTTGGGCATATCAACGTCCTGGGCAAGGGAAGGATTGGAAGGGCGGTTCCATAAACGATCCGGCAACAGCCCGTAAATGGGTGAAGTACGCCGCCAAAAAAGGTGTAGATGGACTTAAGCTCGGTGCTTTCGAACCACGAATCATGGCTGCCCTTATTGATGAAGCTATCAAGAACAATTTGGGCACCACTGCTCATTTGGCTCAAACTGGCGTGGCTCGGATGAATACCATTGATGCAGCTCGACTAGGTCTCGGTACTCAAACGCATTATTACGGTCTTTTTGAATCCATGTATGAAAACCACGATATTCAACCCTGGCCGGTAGATATGAATTACAATAATGAACAGCACCGTTTCGGTCAAGTGGCACGCCAATGGAGTTTGGTGACGCCTAATGGCGGAAAGTGGGAATCACTTAAAAAAGAATTGCTTGAATTGGATATGACCATGGACCCCACCATGAATATTTATGCCGCCGGTCGCAATGTGATGATGGCCCGAAATGCGGATTGGCACGATATATATACTCTCCCATCCCAGTGGGATTATTACGCACCCAGCAGACGTGCCCACGGATCATATTGGTTCAATTGGACTACCGCAGATGAAATTGCATGGAAAAAATTCTACCAAGTATGGATGCAATTCTTAAATGAATACAAAAATGCTGGTGGCCGAGTAACTACCGGTTCTGATAGTGGATTCATTTATAAACTTTATGGATTTGGGTTTGTTGAAGAAATGGAATTGTTGCAA
>JABGTK010000028.1 GCA_018647265.1 Candidatus Neomarinimicrobiota bacterium
TACATCATGTGACCGCTTCGATAGCCTTTGAAACTCAAGCGATCTTTCATTCGGCCGCTTGGGTCCAAACGCCACATGGTATATTTTGCATCAAAATATTTGGTGGCGCCATCGTAATAACCCGATTGAACCATGGTATGCAAATATGGATTCTGGGCCATCGCTTGCCTCAGGTTTTCTCCTGTTCTATTGTTGGAACTATCCCATGGACGGACTGGACCAAACATATTGTATTTCATGTCCGTTTCAAACTTGAGCACATTTTTATAATAGTAATTAATGGCCGGCGTAAATGAATGAAGCCATGAAGTTAGTTCAGAATTGAAATCCGGACTATCACCCGCCTTGGTTTTGTCTATTCCTTTGTAGCGAGAATCCAACCGACCCACTGTGTATCCTTCTTCACGGAGGAGCTCTTTCCAAAAAAATGATGAAGGTACATCCAGGTTATAAGATAAAATTGATTCTTCAGAAATTCCAGAATATCGCGCCATTTTTCGGGCAGCTTCTTGCCGTTCTTTTTCATCAACGAAGCCTCCTTTTGCAATAACAGCCATTAGCTCGTTCACAGCATAATCTTCTGCATCATCCAACACATCTAGCAAATCTCTTCGTTGTAAATCTTTAGGTAATTTATTGTGATACCATGCAGCGGCAGTAAAGTATGGCACGCGAAGCGCGGCGCCAACGGGCCCGGCACGACGACCGCTACCTGAGTCAATGCCCAACTCAGTAGGTGAAACCAATATGACACCATTGAGATACATCCACTGGCGACCTTGCAGTGCGTAGGCCAACCCTGAAACGCGAGTGGTGCCATAGCTTTCGCCAATGAGATATTTTGGAGATTCCCACCGATTTACGCGCTGAATAAAGGTATTAATCCATTCCGCCAAATATTTAATATCCGCATTGACGCCAAAAAATGTTTCTTTCTTTACTTCTTTATCCACGATTCGGGAATAACCCGTATTCACCGGGTTTACATAAACAATGTCCGCCACATCTAAAATAGAATAGGGATTGCTTTTCACACCATAGGGCTGGATGGGAAAACCTTCATCATCCACATTCAAAATCATGGGGCCCGTATAGGCCAAGTGCATCCAGACCGAACCAGATCCAGGGCCACCATTGAACGAAATCATGATAGGACGAGTGTTCTTTTTCTTAATGTCAGTCCTTTCATAATATGTATAATGAACCGCCGCAATGGGCTTGCCATCTTCATTCCAAACAGGTTGAGTTCCTGTTGTGGCTTTATATTCAATTCGCTTATTCTTAATCGTGGTTTTATGGTTTGTTACCACTGTGGTGTCTGCTGGCAGAGATCGGCTTTGAGCCAAAATGGCTCCAAAAAACAAAGTATAGAAAAACAGGCTTCTTTTTAACATAAACACCTCATGAATTAATTTAAATTATTTCCGAAATTTCTTCAAATGATTTTTTGGTAATTTCCGGGACTTCTGCATCATCGGCAGGATAGCCCACCGGAATTAATAAAAATGCTTTTTCATTCGCGGGTCGATTCAGTATCTCGCTTAAAAAATTCATGGGACTTGGAGTGTGGGTTAATGTTGCCAGCCCCGCATTATGAAAGGCTGCTAAAAGAAATCCAGAGGCAATCCCTACCGATTCACTCACATAATAATTTTTTCGCTGGCTCCCGTCATCCTCTACATCATAAATCTGCCTAAATACTACAATTAGGTAGGGCGCCATTTCTAAAAAGGGTTTATGCCAATTAGTGCCAAATTGGTTCAAATCTTCTAGCCATTCTTTGGTGGCGCGGTGTCTGTAGAATTCTTTTTCTTCTTTTTCCGCCGCTTCGCGGATCTTTGTTTTTACATTGGCATCTTGTACAATAACAAATTGCCATGGTTGTTTATTGGCACCAGATGGGGCGGTGGCGGCCGTCTTTATACAATTTTCAATTATCTCAATGGGAACCGCTCTGTCAGAAAATTCCCGTACGGTTCGCCGTTTGGCTATATCATCCAAGAAGGATTTGGACCTGGACAACATGTCTTCAGTTGAAAATTCTTTAAAGTCTAGTTTTTTGAATCCCATGGCAATTGCCTAAATTAACCTCCGATTATGGAAAAAGAATTTAAATCAACCGTGAAAATGAATCGTCTTTTAGTTTTCCTGATTCCAATTTTTTCTTTGGCAATAAGTGCATGCCCAAAAGACGAACCGCTTGGAAAAGGAGAAACACCATTAATATTAATATCCATGGATGGGTTTCGGTGGGATTATTTTGATAAAACTAACACACCCAACTTTGATGCATTAATAAAAAATGGTGTCGAAGCACAGGCTCTAATTCCTTCCTTCCCCAGCAAAACATTCCCAAACCATATTACTATTGTTACCGGTCGTTATCCTGAAAATCATGGCATTATTGCCAATTCTATGTATGATCCGGTCTTTGATGAAAAATATTTTATTGGACAAGGAAGCAAAGCCGTTTTAGATGGGAAATGGTATGAAGCGGAGCCCCTTTGGGTTACAGCAGAAAAACAAGATAAAATAACAATGACCATGTTTTGGCCCGCTTCTGAGGCTGAGATAATGGGCGTTCGTCCCACAGAATATTTTGTCTATGACGGCGCCATCAACCACAATTCCCGAATTGACCAAATCTTAAAATGGTTGGATTATGCCCCATCCAAACGGCCGCAATTCATATCAACCTATTTCAGTTTGATGGATGATGTTGGCCATGGGTACGGTCCTGATTCTGATGAAGTGAAATCCGGGATTGAAGAAATGGATAAAACAATTGGCCGGTTGATTAACGGACTCAAATCCCGCAATATGTTCGATGACGTAAATATCATGCTTGTCTCCGATCACGGCATGGCATCTACCTCCTCAGACTCTATGATCTTTCTGGATGATTATATTAATATGGATAATGTTACAATGGTAGACTGGACGCCTGTTACCGCAATTTTGCCAAAAATTCATGTGGATTCCATTTATTCAAAACTGAAGAACGCCCACCCCAAAATGCGTGTATATAAAAAAGGTGCTGCACCGGAACGACTTCATTATAATAACCATCGGCGAATTCAACCCATTACGGCTGTTGCTGACGAACATTGGTCTATTTCAACCCGAGTCTCTTTTAATAAAGATAACAATGATGATAGATATGAAGGCGCTACTCACGGGTTTGACCCTATTTACAAATCTATGGGTGGAATCTTTGTGGGGTATGGTCCTGCCTTTAAGTCCGGTCTAAAAGGTCCCGGCGTAACCAATATTCACCTCTACGAAATGATGTGTAATATTCTTGAATTGGTTCCTGCAAAAAATGATGGACACCTAGATTCAACGGCAGTTTTTCTTTCAAACTAATTTTACTTCCCACATTCACTCTCAATTACCTATAATTCCCGAACTCATAACGTAGGTAAAAGGTTAATATGGACGTAAAATTTGTTTGGCTCATTGCATTTGTAGGGCTCTATTGGGCTTATTGTCTCTTTTGGGGATTTAAGGGCGCACGTGCTGCAAAAACTTCAACAGACTATTTTCTAGCCGGACGCTCAATTAGTGTCTGGGTATTTGTATTGGCCGCAACGGCTACCAGCTTTAGTGGCTGGACCTTCGTGGGTCATCCCGGAAAAATATTTACAGATGGATTACCTTATGCCTTTGCTTCTTTTTATGCCCTAACAATACCATTGACCGGTGTCCTTTTTTTAAGACGACAATGGGTTTTGGGGAAAGCTTACCGCTATATTACTCCTGGCGAAATGTACAGCGATTATTATGGCGGTAATGCCATGCGGCTTCTGACCGTCTTGGTGGCTTTTTTATTCAGCGTTCCTTATTTAGGTGTCCAACTCCGAGCATCCGGTACTTTGTTCAATGTGCTTTCTGATGGATTGGTTAGTGTTAATTTTGGTATGTTTGCACTCACCACAGTCGTTGTGATTTATGTGGCTTCCGGAGGATTAAAATCCGTTGCTTACGTGGATTGTGCTCAAGCCATTTTACTTGCCGTAGGGATTGCTATTCTGGGCGGCATCGCAATTTCTTATGCCGGCGGATGGGGTGGCTTTACTAGCGGGTTGGCTGATCTTATCCAAAAAGATATTTCCTCAGGACAAAACCTTACACCCGAGGGTTATTCAATGAAAGTTGCTATACCAGGGAGTATTCAAATGGTATCTGCGGGATCAAAAGCTTCCGGCGGCGCATGGACAGGAATCATGTGCATGACTTACATGTTTGCCCTTATGGGCATTCAATCTTCCCCTGCTTTTTCTATGTGGGCCTTTTCTAATAAAACACCACAGGCATTTCGCTGGCAACAAGTTGTTGCTTCATCTATTGTGGTAGGAATCCTGTTGTTTACATTCACGATTTTCCAGGGAATGGGAGGACATGTCCTCGTGGCGAATGGCTCCCTGACAAATATCACTGATAAGAACCTCGTCCCTGAATTAATCAATTTACTTTCCGATACGGCACCATGGCTGGTGGGCTTACTGGCTGTCTGCGCTCTGGCGGCTATGCAAAGTACCGGTTCTGCTTACATGTCCACCTTCAGCGCTATGGTCACAAGAGATATCTATGCAAAATACATTTCTCCCGACGCCACAGATCAAACACAAAAAACGACTGGTCGAATCTTTGTCGTCTTGGTGGCAGGCGCCGCTCTGATCGTAGCAGCAAATTCCAGTCAAGCGATTGTTATGCTGGGCGGTTTAGCCGTTGCTTATGGTTTCCAAATGTATCCAGCACTGATTGGCCTTTGTTATTATAAGGGCTTCACTACCAAAGGTGTTGTTACTGGTTTAATTATCGGCCTGATAGCTGTTACACTCACAGATAAAACTTCTGCTTGGTTTGGCGTGCCATGGGGAGCATATCCATTGACGATCCATAGTGCAGGCTGGGGCATTTTCTTTAACCTATTAACAACATTTTTAGTGTCTCATTTTTCCGGTGAATCAAATGCGGCAAAAATGGTAAAAGCAAAAAAACACCAACTACTTCAATCCGTTACGGGCATGACACCGAAAAGAAAAAAGAAGATTAAATTGGCTTGGGGATTAACTCTTGTGTGGTTTCTCGTTGGATTTGGCCCTTTTGCCACCATCGGAAATAATTTTTTTTCTGATCCCAACTCGCCCGCATTGTGGGCCCCATTTGGGTTACCTTCTTTATGGGTCTGGCAAATTATGTTTTTATTCTATGGTATATTTGTAATGTGGTTTTTGGCTTTCCATATGGGAATGTCAGATCCTATTGATCCTGAAAAAGTTGAAAAACTATCAAAAGAACTCAACTGAAATAATTATATAAAAAGGGGCTATTTTGAGACCATTTGAAATTATTTTTATTATTCTATTGGGATGGGGAACTGTTCAAGTTTTTTCTGCCCCTAATAAAAGGAAACAATCTAATCTATTATTAAAAATTATTCTGGCTGTTTTCCTTATTCATTTCTTTTTGGAAAAACCCCATTGGCAAATGTATCCTGCCTACGGCCTTTTCATTGCACTCGCTTTTTTGCAGCAAAAAGCCGTTCTGACCATTTTTAAAGTTTGTTTAGCTATTTGGTTTCCCATCTCCGTTTTTTTACCCATTGCGGGACCAGTCATAATGCTCCCGACATTAACGGGCTCTTATTCCATTGGATCCACATCCCATCATTGGATAGATCAAAACCGATTGGAATGGTTTACGGGTGAAGATCCTAGTGACAAAAGACAAATCATGGTTCAATTATGGTATCCTGGTCAAAAGGTAAAAAAAACTAAACGCACACCTTATATAGACCGAATGGATCTTCGGGCAGAAACAATGGGTAGCGCCGGCGGCTTCCCCGGTTTTTTAGTTAATCACCTGCCCCTAACTAAAACCAACGCCTATTTGAATCTGGATGCAAATTCAATCCCGGCGCCCTTTCCAATTATCATTATTTCTCACGGCATTACGGGTATGCGACAAATCCATACTTCACTTGCGGAAAAACTCGCCAGCCATGGCTACGCAGTCATTGCGATGGATCATAGCTACGATGCAAATATTACTATATTCCCTGATGGCCGTGTGGCTGACTATCGTTCTGAAATTACGGGACATCCTGATAGCGTTATCATCCGCCGTAAACAAATAAATACTCGGGCGGCGGATATCAGTTTTATTATTGATCAGTTGACGCAAATCCAATCCGGCAAGATTAAACACCCCTTGAATGGGTATTTGGATCTGGGAAAGATTGGCATAACCGGTCATTCGTTTGGCGGTGGCACAAGTATCCTGGCAGCCTATTTGGATAATCGAATTAAAGCGGTCTCTGTTATGGACAGTTGGATGAACCCTGTCCCAAAAAAAGTACTTCAAACTGGCTTGGCTCAACCCTTTTTATATATGGGGCGCCCAAGTTGGAAGGACTCCGACTATCCATCAAATAATTCTTTTGTTGATACAATTATTAAACATAACCGCGGTCCAAGTTATTGGATTACGATCGAAAACACCCGTCATTTGGATTATTCTGATTCTCCACTTTTCTCTCCCTTTGCACAATATTTTCTTGATGTGGGAACTTTAGATAATCAACAATCTGTTTACCTGATTAATCATTTATCTACAGAATTTTTTGACCAATACTTGCGGAATAAACTCAGTCCTATACTGAATAAAAAACAACCTGTCCCTGAATTTATTTTCCACTAAACCTATGTCCCCAAAAAAAGCATTTACGATTACCTGGGTGGGACTGCTTTTAACTGTCCCCTGGTGGTTTTCTAAAGACGGAGATGCTTTTTTTGGACTCCCACCGTGGGCGGCATATGCTGTTATTGGTGCTGTTTTATATTCTTTTCTCTTAGCATTCGTATTACATAAATACTGGCGGACTGATTCCCATGAAAAGTGAAGGGGCACTTCTTGGCTCCGGTGGAATCGCCTTCCTCGGGTTTTATATTTTATCATTAATCCTCATTGGTTATCTAGGACATCGGGCAAAAAAGGAAAATTCTTTATCTGACTTTTACTTAGCAGGGCGGGGCATGGGACTGTCGGTCTTATTTCTAACCTTATATGCCACACAATATAGCGGGAATACGCTGGTGGGATTTTCTGCCCGAGCTTACCGGGAAGGGTATCACGCTCTTGTTCTTATTACTCTTTTATCTGCTGCCATTGGTGCTTTTCTAGTATATGCGCCGAAACTATACCGTCTATCCAAAAAACACCAATTTATTACACCGGGTGACTATATTCATCATCGCTTTAATCATACACCATTAACTCTGTTTGCAGCGGCCCTGTGTCTCATGGCCATGGCTAATTATGTGCTTACCAACCTTAAGGCAATCGGATATATAATTGTTGCAGTGACGGGTGGCGTCATTCCTTTTGCTTTTGGAATTATCGTCATTTCACTTGTCATGGTCATCTATGAAACCTTAGGAGGTATGCGTAGTGTCGCTTGGACGGATGCTCTTCAGGGGACTATTCTTATGGCCGGGGTCATTACCATTTTTATTACCATTCAAATTGAATATGGCGGTTTTCAGTTCATTTATGATCAATTGGCAATATCCGCTCCTCATAAATTTTCCCCACCAACTTCCACCCAAAAGTTGAGTTGGTTTAGCACAGTATGTTTAGGGTTCTTTGGTATTTCCCTTTATCCCCACGCGGTCCAGCGTATCTATGCCGCCAAAAATGAAACAACACTTAAACGTACGATACAAATCATGGCATTTATGCCCTTGATTACTACTTTATTTATGGTTGTGGTCGGCCTTACCGCCCTTGCCCTGTTCCCGGGGCTGGACCGCCAAACCAGTGAAGGCGCTACCCTGTATGTGCTCAAAGATCTAGGAAACCGGGGCGCTATTGGCACTGGGATTATGGTTCTGTTTTTATCGGCCACTATTGCCGCCATCATGTCCACCGTGGATTCAGCGCTCCTATCTATGTCGTCCATTATTACCAAAGATTTTTATGCTCGATTTAAACCTAATAAAAGTCAGGCAGATCTTACCCGTCTTGGGAAAATAATTTCATGGGGAATCATGGCTTTTTCTGTATACCTAGCCATTGTACTTCCCCAAACGATTTGGCGATTGCTTGAGATTAAGCTGGAACTACTAATCCAGATTGCACCGGCATTTTTTCTCGGACTTTATTTTAAAAAATTGCGGGCATCTTCAATTTATACGGGTATGATTGTTGGAACGTTCTTTGCAGTTGGATCCATGGTAGCCAATAAGCTGGGCCTTGCGATCCCAGCAAAACCTTGGGGCATTCATGCCGGCGTATGGGGGCTCATAATAAATGTAGGTACAATATTTTTAATGGAAAAACGTCAGGTATTCAGAAATGAATAAATTAAACGTTACAGGACTCGTCCACCTCCTGATTGTCTATGTTGTTTGGGGAAGTACCTATCTTGGAATCCGCGTGGCGGTGCAAGAAGGATCAGGTTTCCCACCTATGATCATGTCTGCCACTCGCGTTTTTGCCGGTAGTTTGATTCTTATTGCATTGGCGCGGTTCATTCAAAAACAATCCATGCGCTTAAACAAAGAAGAATGGATTGTTCTATCTCTTTCTGGTTTAGCTCTTTGGTGGGGTGGCAACGGATTAGTTGCCATCGCAGAAACATCCGTCCCGTCAGGATACGCCGCCTTAATCATTTCATGCACACCAATCTGGGTAGCAATTATAGAATCTATTTTGGATAAAAAGCGGCCTTCAGTTTTTCTTGCTTTTTCATTATTAATTGGTGTTGCCGGGATTGCTGTCCTCAACTGGACCGCAATCAGAACAGGAAATTTAGGGGATCTTCGTGGCGCGCTTTTATTGATTATTGCGGGGTTAAGTTGGGGCGCTGGATCCATTTACCAAAAAAGGAAAAAGATTAATACCACACCGGAGATCAGTTCGGCAGTACAACAATTTACCGGTGGGATTGCACTCTTGATCACATCTTTTATTATATCTGAGCCAACAATGAATCCCGTCTCATCAGCGTGGTGGGCGTGGGGATACTTGATCATTTTCGGTTCTGTGATTGCATTTACGTCCTTTGTAAAAGCCCTTAAACTGCTGCCACCCAATATTGTATTTACCTATGCTTATGTTAACCCCGTTGTTGCCGTAATTCTCGGATTTTTTATTTTAGGAGAACCGATCACTCCGTGGACTTTAGGGGGTGCAAGCCTAGTCCTCGTTGGCGTGCTGGGTGTATTCAAAGAACAAAAGAAAAATATTCCTTAACCTGATTAAATTCCGGGACAACAAAAATAGATTTTTTGAGTCTATATAAAAAACAATTCCAATTATTAACTAAAGCCACATTCTAATTATGAAAAGATTGCCCCTTTTAATTCTTGCCCTTTTTACCATTTTAACCGCCCAAAGCACTTGGATGTTTTCTGACCGTGTCCATCCTGAACTCAAATGGCAAACCATTTCCACCAAACATTTTAACATCCACTATCACCAAGGAATTGAAGATATTGCCAAGGAGGGCGCCATTATTGCTGAACATGTTCGTCCCACGTTACTGGCGCAAATGGATCTGGATACCATTCCACGGATTGATATTATTTTCACCACTGAAGATGAAATCATGAACGGTTTTGCCATGTGGATGTACAACACATTCATCTGGGTGGACCAAAACGATGCTGCCATTTGGCTGGAAAAAGGAAAGTGGCTCGAGCAGGTTCTTTCCCACGAACTCCAGCATATTGTTCTATTGCATAAAACAAAATCTTGGTTTCCAGATCCTTTGGGTCGTTTAATATCGGGACTGCCGGGGTGGGTTGTTGAAGGCACCGCCGAATATGAGACTGAAAGTTGGCGCCCCTATCGCGCTGACCTTTCACATAAAAAACACATCCTTCAAAATAAAATGAGTTCGATGGATCCTCACCATGACGGGTTTTCAAAAATGCTGTATTGGGCAGATCGGTTTGGGGATTCCACCATTACAAAAACGTTGGCCTATCGAAATGGATTAAAAACATTTTCATTTGGTGAGGGGTTTAAAAAAGCCACCGGAATCACGGTTAGTCAATTCAATGAGGATTGGCGCAGGCATATGAACACCTATTATTATGGTTATCGCTCACAAAAAGAATCTTATAAAGAAATGGGAGAAGTTTTTACCCTTCCAATTAAGAAAATGCAGTCCTTTTCATTTTATGAAGACAGTACCAAAATTGCTTTGCTTGGATTGTTTGATAAAGCACAGCAAGATGTTTCTCTCATTATCGCCAATCAGGATACAGCCAAAGAACGAAAACGATTTGAAAAATGGGAAAAGGGCATGGAGAAGCTGAAGAAAAAAGAAAAGAAAACTAAAAAGGATTCGCTCGCTTTAGAAAAGCCCTATAAAGGAAAAATGCTTTGGAAAAAAGAAGAGGTAGATTTTGGACAGTTTCATCAATCCCTATCTTGGTCTCCCAAGGGGGAGAATCTAGCTTATTCTAAATATCACTTTGGGAAAAACCAATCTTTAGTTTATGATATTAAAGTATACAATACAGAAGAAAAAAAGCACCGATGGTTAACCAAATCCCAACGGGCCTCTTACCCTGTGTGGCTGGATTCCAACACCATTGCCTATGTTGCCCACCATAATAATGTATCCAATATTTATACTTTAGACATAGCCAGCGAAGAACCAAAACCACTTACCAATTTTACCGATAATACGCAGATTACATTTTTATCTGTTTCGCCGGATCAGAGTTTGATCGCATTTGCCATGAGCCCTAAAAACGCAAATATGGATATTTATACGTTGAGTGTTAAATCAGGTGATCTGAAGCAAATTACAACTGAGCCTATGGCGGACATTGGCCCCGTGTGGCATCCAGATGGAACAGCAATTTCTTATACGTCCAATGCTAATGGTGTACCGAATATCCATACTATAAACTTGAGCACCGGACGCACAACGGTAAATACAGATGCAGGCGATGGGATTTGGACCCAGCAGTGGATGCCTAATGATTCCCTCATTTTGGCTTCCTCGCTTGGTGATGTGGATTCCGTCCGATTGGTTAAGGTGAATCCTTTTAGGAAGCCCTACACAAAGCCGCTCTCACTTAGAGAAAACTATACGTCTTGGCTAAAGGCCGGGCCCGATGTGTCTTTCGTTAATGAAAAAACTGACTCACTGCCGGAAATTTCAGATCCTCAAAAATATAAATTCACAAAACACATGCGGCCTTTTATCAAATTGCTAATACCATCACCGTCTCCTTTTGGGATGTTTTCTTGGACAGATGCACTGGGACGAAATATATTCACAACAGTTGGTTTTTTAAATCCAACCGATATAAATACAAGTGGATTTTTATTCGATTATACCACAGCAAACTTTGGACCCTTATGGTCCATTTCTATTTCAAAAAACATTGAGGGCACTTTCCGGCGATATAACCAGTCAAACATGATCGACTTAAAAGATGGCCTTTCATTCTCAATGACCCATCCTATGAATTTTGGTAAATCGCTATCATCAACACATAATATATCTTTAAGGACTACTTTTTTTAACCATCGCGTTACCGTGGGAAATAAAACCGATAAAAAAACAGGTGAGCTAATTCCACTGGATACAAGTAAATACGTAGACCTTCCAATTCCGGAACAAGGGAAAGAAGGTTTGATTTCATTGCGTTATGTTTGGTCAAACAAACGCCCACATAAGTGGAACTTTCTTCATCCAACACAAGGTTACGGTGTCTTGGCCCAAGTGGATTATGCCAACAAAAATGTTTTCGGTAGTTTCAGTTACACCCGTTTTAAAACTGATATGTATGCCAATCTTCCCGTTGGAAAAACAGCTCTGTTTTTCAGGATAAAAACAATGATGTATTCCGGAAAACCACCAGCGCAGGATTTTCTTGGACTTACGGATGATGAACCAATCTATATCAGTGGAATTGGTCCCAGTGAATTTTTGCCTGAAAACCACAATCCGCGAGGTTGGTCGGGTAATCGCTTAGGTGATAAACTCATTTATGGATCTTTAGAATATCGCGTTCCAATTGCACCAAAAATTGCATCATTTAATCTTATTTCTGATTTTGGAAATGCTTGGTCTTCAGATATAGATAAAGAAGCAATGGTTGTAACAGGTGGATATGAATTACGGATTACTTTAGGACCATTTGTTCTGTCTGGTGGTGAAGCACAAACAATTGATGACTGGAAAAATGATAAAAAACCTCTTCGTTATTATCGCCTCGCGTTGACCAATCCGTTTTAAATAATAATATTTCAGTTTTAGACAAATTGCCGCTTTCGCGACACTGTGAATTCGCCGTAATCTTGTCGGTCTAAACTGTGTAAATAATGCTTTCTTTCCTCATACCAAAGGCCAGCCAGCAAACCCTTTTAAGTGACATCACGCTCATCTAAAATCACTACAATCGTCGGCGCCCAGTGGGGTGACGAAGGCAAGGGAAAAATCACCGATTTCTTTGCCGGCGAATCCGACTACGTGGTCCGTTTTCACGGCGGCAACAA
>JABGTK010000029.1 GCA_018647265.1 Candidatus Neomarinimicrobiota bacterium
GGAAGAGGTATGCTAAAAAGAACGAACAGATCTCTATTTTTGGGGAGATTTTCCCGTTGGCAAATCCCCCGATTTGTCTGTTCTATTATCAAATTACCTCAAATTACCTTATGCTTAATGGAATTAAGAATATAGTGTGGATAGGCAAAATTAGATTTTAAATTATAAATAAGTCAAGAAGATAATACACATCAGTCAAAAGTCCCTTGTCTCTAAATCCTAATTTAATTGTATTTATATAATGGAAATATTTTGTGAATTTAATTATTGAGGAGGAACTTATGATTCATTCTTATCATCATCCACATCTTCAACACGAATAAAGTTTTTGAGTGTCCACCCTTTTTGGGCAGCAATTCGCCTAATGCTGGCTATGGCAATAATAATAAGGACGATCCAAAATATTTGTACAAATGAGAAATTCATAGCGGAAAATACGACATGGAATGAATTCGTAGTAATTTTGAAGTTTCCATTATTTATAAACCCCACCATAATCCTCCCCAAATAGAGGAAGAGATTCCTTTTCTAATGTTTATTGGTCCTCCCCATACGGGTTGGGATGAGTTAAAATTAAAAAGATTTTGAGTTGAATTTACCATCAATCACAAACCAGTGATGCCACGCACCGCCGCTTCCCGTTTCCCAATCATCCAGATTAAAAGTGGCAGAGCCATTTAAAGTCCCCTGAACTTCATACACTTTTAGTGCCGTTGAATCGGCACTCCAATTCAAGGGTTGGTTGGCAGTACAGGATTCCGGCGCCGGGCCGGTCATTTGGATGAAAAAAGTCTTATTCGATTCACCATAAACTTTGGCAATTCCATCCGTTCCAATCGTGATGGCCGTTCTTTCATCGGCGGCGATTCCTCTGGCATCTACACCAAAATCTTTAACCAATCTTGCCAAAAAAGCCACATGCCTTCCCTGCCTGCTTCGCTGACTGTAATGGGTATCGGTTATCACATTGTCCAAATATTTTAACCCGATAAACTTGGTTGAATCAATGGATACACCATTATGATACGGATTGCCTAAAGCTTCTCCAGATGTAACGGTACCATTCTTCGCATTAAAAATATATTCGCCAAGGATGGCCATGCCGGCACTAGTCCCGCCGATAACAATTTTTCTGTTTTGGATCCCATCATTGATGAGACTGTCAATCGGCGTGTTTCGCCAATAATTCACATAATTCCACTGATTGCCGCCGGCAAACCAAATGCCTTCTGCCTGTTCAATCTTGCGATGAAGGGTTGTGTCATAACTGGCATCTTTATTTTTAACCACGATGGATTCAACCGAATTAATGGTAACGCCCAAATCAGAATACATATAATTATTATATCCATTTGAGCCGGAAGCGCGGAGGACCAGAATATCGCCCCCATCCGATTGATTCAAAAACCAACGCATGGCATTGTCATCTTCGCGACTGCCGCCCATGAGGCAAACGCCCCCTTTGGGGGTTGTTTTTTTATCCACAGTTTTACCCGTATGATACGATGTGTACTGATGGACAACAGGCGGTATAACTATTTTTTCTTCTTTTGGCTTATCCTCGCAGGCGAGTAAAAATAAAGTGAAGTTCAAGAATAAAATGAAGTTCATAAAAACAAGAAGCATTATATTTGACTCTCTCCTTTTTATTCCCCCCTCATACGAGGGGGAATTTTAGGAGGTGCGTAAAAATGAGAGTCATTTCGCAATAATCTTTCGAGAGAAATGGGTAAGGGTGAGTTTTTTTATCATTTATTAAGTTAACCTGTCATTGCGAGAAGCGAAGCGACGAAGCAATCTCATTTAACGATGGGATTGCTTCGCTTTGCTCGCAATGACAATAATTTATTTCTGCTTTACTGGCGGCGGACCGGGAGGAATCATAGCTTCGTATTTTCTGGAGCCCTTCCGTTCCTTGAATTCCGCTGTTACTTCTTTAATTAATTGAGGATCTTCAAACAAATCCACCATGGTCATGCCCAAAGCCTTGGTAGCTTGGATCATTCCTTTATGACCAATAGACATGCCTGTGCAAGCGACCACCGCCCATGAATGCCAAGGCGCATCTTTCGGTGCTGCCGGTGTGGAAAGTCTAACTACGGGCACAATCTGACTTACATCCCCCACATCCGTGGAGCCGCCTTGTGCCGGCTTGGTTTCTTTCAGTGGATAAATAGCCCCATCCATACCCACCTCCGGTTTGCCTGTGGCCCGTTGAATCTCTTTCGCATATTCCATTTCTTTATTGGTGTATTTGATAGGACCCAACATTTCAAAATTGGTCTGAATCGCACCAGCGCCACGACGGTTTGGTAAAATTTCATAAATACCGGAAATGAGATTAATCTCGTGCTCCACTTCTGCCATGAGGGCGCCGGCAGCGGCCATTTTCTTTACCCGTTCATAAACCACGCTCAAGCTTTCCCGATCGTTCTCCCGCACTCGGACCCAGATCTGGGCTTTGTCTGGAACCACATTCACCACATCCCCGGCCTTTTCAATTTGGTAATGAATCCGGGCCGTGGGTTTAATATGCTCCCGATAATAATTGATGCCGGTCGTAAAGAGTTCCATTCCGTCCACAGCGCTGAAACCATTGAAAGGGTCCGCAGATGCATGGGCGCTCTTTCCATAAAAATTAACGCGAAAATCGATGAGCGCTTTGCTGCTCTGTGTGGCGGCTTCCATATCATCTCCAGGATGCCAATCCACACACACATCAAGGTCATTGAAAAGACCGGCTCGAGCGAACCATACTTTGCCAAAAATGGTTTCTTCTGCAGGGGTACCGTAAAAAACCACCGTTCCTTTTATTTTACCCTTGGCCATCAATTCTTTTATAGCGACGGCGGCACCGAGACTGCCGGTACCAAATAAATTATGTCCACAGCCATGGCCCGGGGCACCTTCAATTAAAGCTTCTTTTTTTGATTGCGCTTTTTGGGAAATGCCTGCGTTTGCATCAAATTCACCAAGGATACCTATTCTAGGGCGACCGGAGCCATAAGTTGCTATAAATGCTGTAGGCATCCCAGCCACACCACGCTCTACGTTAAAACCATTCTTTTCCGCATAGTCCGCCAAAATTTTAGATGACTTATGTTCTTCCAATGCCAGTTCTGCGTTGGACCAAATGGCATCACTAATTTTGATGAGCGCCTTCCGGTGCTTCTCTACTGACTTGTCGATGGCTTTTTTATTTTTAGACCAATCATCACCGGCCGTAAGTACCACAACACTCAATATACCAATAAAAACTAATTTCATTTTTGTTAACATTGTTCTTCTCCTTCTTTCAATTAATGGGTTAAGGTTTATTTAAATTCTTTTAGGCGAGCTAAAATATTTTTCATGCTTTCTCCAAATAGTTATCGATTGCATCAATTAAATCATTGATAACTTCTATATGACTATTAATTATACGCACGATAAATGCACGCATGCCCTTTTGTTCGGATAAAAATCCAAATATGATTGGATCAGACAAGAATGCTGCCAATTCTTTGTGTTTATTTTTCAGATCAGTATCAATTAATAATGGGTGGTTTTTTATAATATATTCATTAAATCTTCTATATAAGTCTTTTTGGTTTCCAACGGCTTCGGATATATGATCCGGTCTAATTTGGAACACATCATTGATTTTTTCTTTTAATTCCAAGTTATCGATCAAGCCAATACTGCCATCGTTATTTAGACTATTATATATCGCCATAGGTGGGTGTACTGCAAAGTAAGCCTTTAATGAAAGAATCAAATCTCTTTTCCCAGTTTTCATAATGATTAAAGAGTCTGGGTTATTTCTGCCCCAATTCTCGAGAATGGTGTGAAGTGCTTGACTACCGTTTTCAATATATTGCGCTCTTCCCTCCTCGTACAATTTTACCTTTTCCAATTCATTCTTTAAACTTTCTAAGGTATAAATTGTTTTTTCATTATTCACCAACTCTATTCGATAATCATCCACCCATAACGATCCGGATATGCCCAAGAGTACGGCTAAAAACTCAATGCCGCCTCTTGCTAATATGTTTTTCATTCTTCCTCCCTATTTTTATAATATCACCCTGAGCCTGACGAGGGGTGTCCTATTATTCTGTAATCTCATTTTTAGCCAACGATAAGGCGGTTAAATAAGACTTTTCAATATCCTTCAATTGCCTTGTATACATATTCCCATAGAGGTTCGCCTGGGACAGCAAGCCATAAAAATCATTTGACATATAGTAGGATTGATTGAATTTGTATTGATTTAAGGTCCGACTACCATAAAAAGCACCATCATAAGAATTGTACTTAAAACTCACCCGAAATTCATCCAAGATCTCATTCCGAAAACGAATATTAAAATGATCTATTTCTGTTGATGTGGCATAATTCCGCTGCTTCTGATGGTTATACATCTCCAGAAGTATATTTTTTAATTCCACATTTTCGATCAGTTCAAATGAACCGGTGGCTATGAGTTGGTTAAAGATGCCATCTTGTGGAAAAAATGAAAAACCGACCTCAACATCTAATAGTTTATTTAGTATTTCCGGATTGGTATACACCGTATGGTTTTGATCAATGTCACTCTGTATTTCTGTAATGAGTTGATCAGATTTAAATAATGTTTCCAAGAGTTTATTGATCTGGCCGATGTCACTCTCCAGTGTATGGGTCAGATCGGAAAGGTATTGATCTTTCTTTATCTTATTATCATTCTCCGTCTGCCAGGCCTCTACATAAAAGGATAGCGCAATACCCAAGAATACGGCCAGGAATTCAATCCCACCACGTGCTAATAAATTTTTCATAACTTTTTCTTTTTAGGTAATAGTTGATCTAGCATAGCTGTATGATAAACAAACGAGGCTACAATAACTGCATTTTTTTTGATATCTTCAATAGGTATTGTATCATAGAAATCTAAGTTTGTATGACCTCCAGTTCCACCAACCCGATCCTGTAAAAACTGAAAGGCCGGAAGCCCAGCTCTATCAAAAGGAATATGGTCTGTACTTCCAACACTCTGAGATCCAATGGTTGTCATACCAAGATCATCAAATGGCTTCATCCAAGAAGTAAAAATCTTTCTTACATGTTCATTATCTTGAAGATAAATACCTCTATACTGACCAGGGCCATAATCTTGATTAAAATAGGCTGAAAATTTA